>NZ_LGYX01000022.1:0-110777 GCF_001264395.1 Pantoea sp. CFSAN033090
CGTTAGCGTCCTGTCGCGAGGTGGCGTATATTACGCTTTCCTCCTGCAGAGTCAACCTCTTTCTCAGAAGTTTTTCTCCGGCGGCTCAGTCTCCTGTGCCTCTCAACCCGTTTCCCGTTGCCGGTGTTCCGTGTCGATGGAGGCGCATTATAGGGAGTTCGCGCGGGCTGACAAGTGTTTATTACGAAAAGATTATCGTTCGCAGTAATTTTCATCAAATCGCGCTATTTCGCTACGATTTGCCTGGTAACTGTGCAAAATCATTGGCAAAAGTGCTTACCTGCTGCCAGTCCGTATACTCCACTTCTTTCGTCGAATCTGTCTCACCACCGGTCATGCGCATAATCAACTGGATCATGACGCGATCGAACCAGCGATAGCGCGGGTAATAGAGCGCGCCTGCGAACACGGCACAGCAATCAGGCTGCCACGGCGAGTGTGCCAGGAACTTCTGCGTATAGGCATTGGTTTCAGGAGAGCGCTTCTCAGGTTTGCGCGCCGTCAGGTTCACCGAAAAGAAACCGCTGGTACGCTGCTGCAACTCATGAAGGTGTTGTTTAACGAACTTATCGACGACCGGCTGAAAATGGCCATAGCGGATAGATGCGCCAATTAACACGCGATCATACTGTGCCCAGTCAGGCAGAGTGGCATCCTGAATGTTCAGTACATCACACTGCTGCTGCTGCTGACGGATCACATCAGCAATAGAAGAGGCAATCTTCTTGGTTTGTCCGTCGCGAGTGGAATAGAGAATCAGCGCTTTCATGTCAGCATCCTTATTAATTATTCACGCCAGAAAGTAGGCGTGAACAGCACCAGCAAGGTGAATACCTCGAGACGCCCGAATAACATGGTGGAAATAAGAATCCATTTCGCCACGTCATTCATTGAAGTGAAGTTATCAGCTACGACCCCTAAGCCAGGGCCGAGGTTATTGAGCGTCGCGGCAACGGCAGCAAAAGCCGAGAAGTCATCAACACCGGTAGCGATGATCGCCAGCATGCTGATCAGGAACACCAGCGCATAAGCCGAGAAGAATCCCCATACAGCTTCAAGGATACGTTCCGGCAGCGCCCGGTTGCCCAGCTTAATGGTGTAGACCGCATTGGGGTGAACCAGACGCTTAAGCTCACGGTTACCCTGCTTGCATAATAGCAGTATGCGAATCACCTTCAGACCACCGCCGGTTGAACCGGCACAGCCGCCGATAAAGGCAGAGCACAACAGCAGTACCGGCAGGAACAATGGCCAGCGTGCGATGCTGTCGGTCGTGAATCCCGCCGTCGTCGCCATTGAGACCACCTGGAAAAAGGCCTGGTTCAGCGTCTGCCAGCCACTTTCATAGACATTATGGAACCAGAGCACCAGGGTACAGATCAACACCAGCGTCAGTTGAACGCCAATAAACATGCGGAACTCAGGGTCGCGCCAGTACACACGCAGATTGCGTCCGCTTAACATGGCAAAGTGCAGGCCGTAGTTACAGCCTGAGATCAGCAGAAACACCGCCACAATGGTATTGATGGTGCCACTGTTAAAATAGCCGATACTGGCATCATGGGTTGAGAAGCCGCCAATGGCGATAGTCGAGAAACTGTGGCCAATAGCATCAAACGCTGGCATTCCCGCCAGCCACAATGCCAGCGCACAGGCTATCGTCAGCAGGACGTAGATCAGCCAGAGTGTTTTAGCCGTCTCGGCGATACGCGGTCGCATTTTATTATCTTTCAGCGGCCCCGGCATTTCAGCGCGATAGAGCTGCATGCCCCCGACGCCCAGAATCGGCAGTATCGCCACGGCTAATACGATGATCCCCATACCGCCCAGCCACTGCAGCATCTGCCGATAGAAGAGAATCGCCTTAGGCAACGAGTCCAGCCCCACCAGCGTGGTGGCACCGGTGGTTGTCAGGCCAGAGAAAGATTCAAAGAACGCATCCGTCACCGAAAGATGCGGCTGTTCGGCAAAGATAAAGGGCATCGCCCCTACGCTGCCCAGCACCGTCCAGAACAGGACCACAATCAGAAACCCTTCCCGCGGTTTGAGTTCGGTTTTCTTTTTGCGATTCGGCCACCACAGCAGCGAGCCGATCACCAGCGCCATCATAAAGGTCTGGCTAAACGCCCGCCCTGCGCCATCGCGATAAATTAAGGCGACCAGGCCGGGCAAAATCATCGTCACTGAAAAGAGGATCACCAGCAGACCGACTATGCGGGTAATGGCGCGAAAGTGCATTCAGCCGTTCCTTTAAATAAAAGAGATGAACATCATGGTGTGAGCGGGATCAGCGATAACGCGCCCCGACTAAAGTCTGACAGATTTTTTTTGAACCCGTCGATCTGTCCGTAAGGTACAGCCAGCGTCAACGCAATACGATCCTGAAACTGGCTGTCGGTCACCTTACCTTCAAAACGCTGTACCAGCCGTTCAATATCACTGAGCTGTGCATAGTCACATTGCAAAGTGAACAGCTTCATCGGCACTTTGCGCTGCCGTGGCAACTGCTTAAGCCCCTGCTGGACGCCACCACCATATGCTTTCACTAAGCCGCCGGTTCCCAGCATGATGCCACCGTAATAACGCACCACCACAGCGGTAATCTCGCCAATATCCGCGCCCATCAGTTGCGCCAGCATCGGTTTCCCTGCCGTACCCGAAGGTTCACCATCATCAGAGAAACCGAGTTGCTGAGAATCATTCGGCGCGCCCGCTACCCAGGCCCAGCAGTGATGCCGGGCAGTGGGATGCTCGCTTTTAACCTGCTGGACAAACGCGCGCGCTGCCTCTGCACCCTCAGTGTGCGCCAGTAGCGTAATGAAGCGACTCTTTTTGATTGTCTCCTCACTGCTGCTTACTGGCACAGCGGGAATATCAAAGGCCTCCATCAGGCCAGATGCAGATCGCGGGTCATGTTCTCAACGCGATGCGCATGGATCACCACGTTATCCTCGATACGAATTCCGCCATAAGGCCGAAGTGCATCAATGGCCTGCCAGTTAAAGTGCTGACTGAAACGGCCTTCACGCAGCGGCTTGAGTAACGAATCAATAATATAGAAGCCCGGCTCAATGGTTAATACCATGCCCGGTTGCAGCACGCGGGTGCAGCGAAGATAAGGGTATTGCGCTGGCGCGGCGAGATGCGTGCCCTGCTCATCCTGCATAAAACCGGCAACGTCATGGACCTGCAGACCCAGCGGATGCCCCAGGCCATGTGGCATAAACGGACCGGTCAGATCTTCAGCCACCAGCGCTTCTTCGCTGATTCCCTGAACCAGCTCAAACTTCAGCAACATCTTCGCAATACGCTGATGCATCTGAAGATGGTAATCGGTGTAGCGTACGCCCGGTTTCAGCGTGGCTATCAGGGCCAGCTCTTCAGTGTTCATCGCCTCAACCATTCTGGCATAGAGCGAACTGCTCTGCGCCGCATAGCTGCGGGTCAAATCAGCGGCATAGCCAAGATACTCGGCACCCGCATCAATCAAAAAGCTATGGCGTTTCGCCGGTGGCTGATGATCCAGCCGGGTGTAGTGCAGCACCGCAGCGTGCTCATTCAGCGCAATGATATTGCCGTAAGGTACATCGGTGTCGCGATGACCGGTAGCGGTCAGATACGCCTGATTGATATCGAACTCACTTAAGCCCGCCGAGAACGCCTCTTTCGCCGCGCGATGACCGGCAACCGCCAGCTTCTGCGCCTGGCGCAGACAGGCGAGTTCATAATCAGTTTTGATGCTGCGATGGAAGTGCAGGAAGTCGATGACCGCTTTGGGATTAATATTGCCAGAGGCGATGCCGAGCTGAGATGCACGCGCGTTAACCGGGCCGATATAGGCGACGTTATCACGCTGTGCAGGCAGCAACTGCGCTATCTCATCCGCATTTTTCAGGCCGATAACGTCAACATCCCCGGTCCAGAAGCTATCCGGCAACGGTTCAACGTTATGCCAGTAATCCACCGGAGAGTAGAACCACAGTTTCGGTTTGTTCACCCCATCAATCCAGAGCCAGCAGTTGGGCACCTGCGTCACCGGCACCCAGGCCTTGAACTGCGGATTCACCTTAAACGGATAAGTGTGATCATCCAGAAACACCGTCAACAACTCACCGGAATGGATCAACATCGCATCCAGTTTATTGCGTGCCAGCACCTGCTGCGCCCGTTGTTGCAACGTGGCGATGTGCGCGTGATACAAGGTCTTCAGTGAATCCATTGACGTCTCTCCAGTGTCGCGAAATGGCCGCAGTTTAGCATACCCCTTGCGCAGATGCCGAAGTCGGCGCAGCTGTGATCTTGTTAGCAAATAAGCAAAGACCAGTTTGCAAAAAATTAACATCGCTCCCACACTCACGATCATCTGGTATGACCAGATCACCTTTCGCGGTTTCAGGAGACGCACATGCTCTACCAAGGCGCTAACCTTACTCTTCACTGGCTGGACGATGGCATCGCCGAGCTGGTTTTTGACGCTACGGGCTCGGTCAACAAGCTCGATACGCAAACTGTCGCCAGCCTGGGCGAGGCAATAGCTGTGCTGGAGCAGCAGCCAGAACTGCGCGGCCTGCTGCTGAGCTCCGCTAAACCTGCCTTTATTGTAGGGGCAGATATCACCGAGTTCCTTTCACTGTTTGATGCACCCACCGAAAAACTGAGCCAGTGGCTGAGTTACGCCAACAGCATCTTCAATCGTCTGGAAGATTTGCCGGTACCGACTCTGGCCGCCATTGACGGCTATGCACTGGGCGGCGGATGTGAATGCGTACTGGCAACCGATCTGCGTATCGCTACTGCGGACGCCCGTATTGGCCTGCCGGAAACCAAACTCGGCATCATGCCGGGATTTGGCGGCAGCGTGCGATTGCCGCGCCTGCTGGGTGCCGACAGTGCGCTGGAAATTATTGCGGCGGGAAAAGATGTCGATGGCAATGCCGCTCTTAAACTCGGTCTGGTCGATGCGGTGGTGTCTCGCGAGAAACTGCGTGAGGCGGGAATCACTATGCTTAAGGCCGCTGCCACTGATGGCAGCTGGCGCGCCCGCCGGGCCCCTAAGCTGGCTCCGCTGAAACTCAGCCCGATTGAAGCGGCCATGAGCTTCACTATCGCGAAAGCCATGGTGCTGCAAACCGCAGGCAAGCATTATCCCGCTCCGCTGATGGCGGTAAAAACCATTGAAGCTGCAGCCAGCCTTGGCCGCGATGACGCGCTGAAGCTTGAAACCGCAGCGTTTGTGCCGCTGGCCCAGTCTGATGAAGCACGCGCGCTGGTCGGCATCTTCCTCAACGACCAGTACGTGAAAGGTCTGGCGAAAAAGCGCGGCAGCGAAAGCGGCGCACCCGCTCAGGCAGCGGTACTGGGCGCAGGCATCATGGGTGGCGGCATCAGCTACCAGTCTGCGTGGAAAGGCGTGCCGGTCAGAATGAAAGATATTAATCCACAGGCGTTAACGCTGGGGATGAACGAAGCCAGCAAGCTGCTCAATAAGCTGCTGGAACGCGGCAAAATCGACGGCAACAAACTCGCCAGTGTGATCGCCACTATCCAGCCCACGCTGGATTACGCCGGTTTTGAACAGGCTGATGTGGTGGTTGAAGCGGTGGTAGAGAATCCGCTGATCAAGGCAAAAGTGCTGGCGGAAACCGAACAGCATCTGCGTGAGGATGCGATTCTGGCCTCCAATACCTCGACCATTCCCATCAGCCAGCTGGCGCAGGCGCTGCAGCGTCCTGAAAACTTCTGCGGCATGCACTTCTTCAATCCGGTACCGCGTATGCCGCTGGTAGAGGTGGTTCGTGGCGAGAAAACCAGTGAAGCGACCCTGAGCAAAGTGGTGGCCTGGGCCAGCAAAATGGGCAAAACCCCGATCGTAGTGAATGACTGTCCGGGCTTCTTTGTTAACCGGGTGCTGTTCCCCTACTTCGCCGCTTTCAGCCTGCTGCTGCGCGACGGCGCCGATTTCCGTCAGATTGATAAAGTGATGGAAAAACAGTTTGGCTGGCCGATGGGCCCCTCATGGCTGCTGGATGTGGTCGGCATCGATACCGCGCACCACGCGCAAAGCGTCATGGCTGACGGTTTCCCGGATCGTATGAAGCATGACTATCGTGATGCGATCGATCTGCTGTTTGATGCCGGTCGTTTTGGCCAGAAAAATGGCAAAGGCTTCTGGCGCTGGGAAGAAGATAAAAAGGGCAAGCTGATAAAAGTGGCTGATACCGAAGTGGATACGCTGCTGGAGCAGGTCTGCCAGCCTAAGCGGGTCTTCAGCGACGAAGAGATCCTGAATCGCATGATGCTGCCAATGCTGAATGAAGTAGTGCGCTGCCTGGAAGAGAAGATTATTGCCTCGCCAGCGGAAGCGGATATGGCGCTGGTCTATGGTCTCGGCTTCCCGCCTTTCCGTGGCGGCGCTTTCCGCTATCTCGATACCCTGGGCAACAGCAACGTGGTGGATCAGGCCCGGCGTTATAGCGCGCTCGGAGGCTTATATGCCCTGCCTGCGCTGCTGGTGCAGAAAGCCCATCAGCATGAAAGCTGGTATCCCGCCGCCAAACCGATTGATGAAGCCGCGCTGAAAAGCGCATGAGGGCAAAAAGATGGAAAATGTGGTGATTATTGATGCGGTGCGCACGCCAATGGGACGTTCAAAAGGCGGCGCCTTTCGTCACGTGCGCGCTGAAGATCTCTCTGCGCACCTGATGCGCGAACTCCTGAGCCGCAACCCGGCGGTGAACCCGACATCACTGGACGATATCGTCTGGGGCTGCGTACAGCAGACGCTGGAGCAGGGATTTAATATCGCGCGTAACGCCGCGCTACTGGCCGAAATCCCGCATTCAGTGCCGGCCACCACCGTCAACCGACTGTGTGGCTCTTCAATGCAGGCGCTGCATGATGCGGCCCGCGCCATTATGGTCGGCGATGCGCAGTGCTGTCTGATCGGTGGCGTGGAGCATATGGGACATGTGCCGATGAATCACGGCGTCGACTTTCATCCCGGTCTGGGCCGAACCGTGGCAAAAGCAGCAGGCATGATGGGCTTAACGGCTGAAATGCTGGCGCGAATGCATAATATCAGCCGTGAGCAGCAGGATGCATTTGCCCTGCGTTCACACCAGCGGGCCTGGCAGGCCACCCAGCGTGGGGACTTTGCAACAGAGATTGTCGCCACCTATGGTCACGACAGCGACGGCATTCTTAAACGCTATGACTTCGATGAGGTGATTCGCGAAGAGACCAGCGCCGAAGGACTGGCGGCACTCAAACCCGCCTTCGATCCGGTAAACGGCACCGTCACGGCGGGTACATCGTCGGCGTTGTCAGATGGCGCGGCCGCCATGCTGGTCATGAGTGAATCACGCGCCCGTGAACTGGGGCTGACACCGCGCGCGCGCATCCGCAGCATGGCGGTGGTGGGCTGTGATCCTTCGATTATGGGCTATGGACCGGTACCGGCCAGCAAACTGGCATTAAAACGGGCGGGACTGAGCGTCAGTGATATCGATGTGTTTGAGCTGAATGAAGCCTTTGCCGCGCAGACGCTGCCCTGCATCAAGGACTTAGGTTTGCTGGAACGGATGGATGATAAGGTCAATCTGAATGGCGGCGCGATTGCGTTAGGCCATCCGCTGGGCTGCTCCGGCGCACGCATCAGCACGACATTGCTGAATATTATGGAGCGACGCGATGCCCGTTTTGGCCTCGCCACCATGTGTATCGGACTGGGTCAGGGCATTGCGACCGTATTCGAGCGTCTGTAATACGTTGAGTCTTACTTTGTCAGATTTACCCGCCAGTAAACCGGCGGGTTTTTTCTGTCTGCTACAGGCTGCTTCAGCGCATCAGATAAAGGCAAACGCATCGCCGTACATCTGTGACTCCACCGCGCCACGCTCGGCACAGAAACGATCGCGGGCAATCTTCGCCATCTCAAAACGTCCGGCGATGTAGATCTCATGCTCGCTCAGCGTACTGAAGTCCTGCATCACTGCTGTCAGTACCGTGCCTGAACGGCCCTGCCAGCCCGCTTCAGGTTGCTCGACAACCGGAATCACTTTCAGGTTCGGGTGCTTCACCGCCAGCGCATCCAGCTCTTCCAGATCGTACAAATGCTTGAGCTCACGTCCGCCCCAGTAAATGGCGATATCGCGCTCTGGCTGTTCCGCCAGTGCAGTGAGCAGAATCGAACGGGCATAGGAGAAACCGGTGCCGCCTGCAATCAGGATCAGCGGCTTGCTGCTCTCTTCACGCAGCCAGGCGTCGCCGTGCGGCATATCAACCGTAATCTGGCGATCGTTACGGATGCGATCCATGACGGCCATGGCATAGAGGTTCAGATCGGACGCGCCGATATGCAGCTCAATGATATCTTTTTCCATCGGCGTTGAGGCCAGTGAGAACGGACGCTTGTCACGCTCGTCCATCACTACCATCAGATACTGTCCCGCGCGAAAACTGAATTCCGCTTCAGGGATCAGGCGAACGCGATAGACCGTGTCGGTAATCGCCTCAACCGAAGTTACTTTACAGCTTAACGTTGTCATGCGTTCCCTCTGTCGGGTCGTCTTTATGGTTGTGCTCGCCATCAACGCTGTGGCGGCTGATCAAAAATACCTAGCTCATCCCAGATAGCATCAATGCGCGCGGTGACCGCAGGATCTTTGACGATAGGTGTACCCCATTCGCGCTGCGTTTCACCTGGCCACTTATTGGTCGCATCCATCCCCATCTTCGATCCCAGCCCGGAAACGGGCGAAGCGAAATCGAGATAATCGATTGGGGTATTTTCCACTAATACCGTATCGCGGGCCGGATCCATACGCGTAGTGATCGCCCAGATCACGTCGTTCCAGTCACGCGCATTAACGTCATCGTCACACACAATAACAAATTTGGTGTACATGAACTGCCGCAGAAACGACCAGACGCCAAACATGACACGTTTGGCATGCCCCGCGTACTGCTTTTTAATCGTCACGACCGCCAGCCGGTATGAACACCCTTCTGGCGGCAGATAGAAGTCCACGATCTCCGGGAACTGCTTCACCAGAATCGGCACCAGCACTTCATTCAGCGCCACCCCCAGCACCGCAGGTTCATCTGGCGGACGGCCGGTATAGGTGGAGTGATAGATAGGCTTATGGCGCTGCGTAATATGCGTAACGGTAAACACCGGGAAGCTATCTACTTCATTGTAGTAGCCGGTGTGGTCGCCGTAAGGTCCTTCCGGCGCCATATCGCCTGCTTCGATATACCCTTCCAGCACGATTTCCGCGCTGGCGGGAACTTCGAGATCGTTCGAGAGGCATTTCACTACTTCGGTTTTATTGCCGCGCAGTAAACCGGCAAACGCATATTCTGACAGCGTATCGGGCACCGGCGTTACGGCCCCAAGGATAGTGGCAGGATCGGCACCCAGCGCCACCGAGACCGGAAAACGCTCACCCGGATGCGCTTTCGTCCACTCCAGATAGTCGAGCGCGCCGCCACGGTGCGACAGCCAGCGCATGATCAGCCGATTTTTGCCGATCACCTGCTGCCGGTAGATACCGAGATTCTGCCGCTCTTTGTGCGGGCCGCGCGTCACGGTCAGCCCCCAGGTAATCAGCGGTGCCGCATCGCCCGGCCAGCACTTCATCACCGGAATCCGCGTCAGATCGACTTCATCGCCGCTGAACACCTCTTCCTGACAGGGTGCATTGCGCAGGCGTTTGGTCGGCATGTTCAGGACCTGCTTAAACTGCGGCATCTTGTCGAACAGATCGCGGAAGCCTTTTGGCGGCTCCGGCTCTTTCAGGAAGGCCAGCAGTTTACCCACTTCACGCAGTGCGCTGACCTCTTCCTGGCCCATGCCCATTGCCACACGCTTTGGTGTGCCGAACAGATTGCACAGCACTGGCATGTCGTACCCTTTCGGGTTTTCAAACAGCAGAGCCGGGCCACCGGCACGCAGGGTGCGGTCGGCGATTTCGGTCATTTCCAGTTCAGGATCGATCGACTGGGTAATGCGCTTTAGCTCACCGCGCTGTTCGAGCAGCGCGAGAAAGTCTCTTAAATCGTGATATTTCATGCGGCTTTAGCTTTCCGGCCAGAGTGAATCGGCCATTATAGGTCTGATTAAGCGGTTATGCTGAGGTTTATATGGCAGCGTCATACGCACTGAAAGGGAACCAGCGGTTGTAACGCGCGGGCATCGTGATACCCCTGAATCGGCTCGCCGTGGCGAAACAGTTTAAAATCTTCGTTTCGCACGCTGTGATAGCGCAGCTGATTGTCGTGAACGTGCAGAAAACTGCCTTCACGCAGTGCAATCACCGACTCGGTCGGATTAACTGCACAGAACTCTGCCAGCCGTTCGTCACGGGTTTCGCCCATATGACCGCTGACGCTGGCATCCAGATAGTGGGGATTAATCTGCACCGGAAAGAGTCCCAGCGCAGGCAGCACCACGCTGCTGCGCACCGGCATATCGTTCGTGGTACGGATTGAGGGCGTCGCCACGTTGCAGCCTGCGCTCCAGCCGACATAAGGTACCTGTCGCTCCCGCACCGCGCGCTGAATCGCTCCGATCAGACCCTGCTCATGCAGCATCTGATTCAGGAACCAGGTGTTGCCGCCGCTGACTAAAATCAGCTCTGCCTGCGCAATCGCTTCAGCCGGTGAGGCGAATGCCTGAACCCGCTCAACCTGAATGCCCAAAGAGGCACTGAGTTCGGCGGCGCGTTGCTGCTGATCGCCACGAATAATCGCGTAGGGGATCAGTACCGCCGAGCGGATAGCGCGTCGGGCAATCATGGCGTGCAGCTGCGGCTGCGCATAGCCCAGCAGCGGCGCATCATCCGCCAGCTTGCCGTTGCTCAACAGAAAGAGTTCCATCAGAGGATCCTTTTGCAGATGTGATGGTCATTGAGTCTGATACAGAGCAATAGCAGACGTCAATTTTCAGTCACCTTTTCTGCTGCCATCGGGCATCTTAAGAAAAGTCTCAGTTTATTTTCTTTGCGGGACGCTTTACCCTGCCCCTGCGCTATAACTCTGGCAGCAGGTTTGCTATTCTTAGCGTCCATTCAATGGGAGCAGTTATGGAATCCTGGTACTTACTCTATTGCAAACGTGGACAGCTACTGCGCGCGAAGGAGCATCTGGAGCGGCAGGAAGTGCATTGCCTCAGCCCGATGATCGCTCTGGAAAAGATCGTGCGCGGTAAACGCACCACCGTGAGTGAGCCACTGTTCCCGAATTATCTGTTTATCGAGTTTGATCCGGAAGCCATTCACACCACGACGATCAGCAGCACCCGTGGCGTCAGCCACTTCGTGCGCTTTGGCACGACGCCCGCGACCGTGCCTTCAGCCGTGATTGAAGCGCTGGAAACAGACGTCCCGCAAATCCTGCTTGACCCTGAAACGCCGCAAAGCGGTGATGAAGTGGTCATCACCGACGGGACGTTTGAAGGGCTGCGCGCCATCTTTGCCGAGCCGGATGGTGAAACGCGCTCAATTCTGTTGCTTAATTTGCTGAACAAGCAGGTAATGCGCAGCGTCGACAACAAGCAGTTTCGCAAGATTTAAGCCAGTCTGAATAACGTCCGCGCATTATGGTCGATGCGGGTCGCCAGTTCCTCAGCACTCTCACCACGCCATGTCGCCACCTGGTGCACAATATGCGGTAAAAAGCAGGGTTCATTACGGCGCGAAGTCGGGCGTGGACGCATGTCGCGCGGCAGCAGATATGGGGCATCCGTTTCCAGCAGCAGGCGATCGGCCGGAATCAGTGGCAGCAGCTCGCGCAACTCCAGACCACGGCGCTCATCGCATACCCAGCCCGTAATCCCTACCGATAACCCCATGCCCAGACAGGCTTCCATTTCATCACGCGTGCCGGTAAAGCAGTGGATCACCGCGCCAGGCAGTTTTGGCAGCCAGGGCGCCAGCACTGCGGCGAAACGCGCATGGGCTTCGCGGCAGTGCAGAAAGACCGGCATATTGAGTTCCGCCGCCAGAGCCAGCTGCGCATCAAACGCATACTCCTGCTGCTCATGAGCCGACAGATTGCGATTGAAATCGAGTCCGCATTCACCGATGGCAACCACTTCCGGTTTTTCAGCCAGGCGACGCAGGGTGCTGGCAATTTCCGTTGACCATTCGCTGGCATGATGAGGATGAACGCCCGCGGTAGACCAACAGAAGCCCGCTTGATCTTCAGCCAGTCGCTGAGCCTGCTGGCTCTCCAGCGCGTTAGTGCCGGTAATAAGCATGCCGGTGACGCCCGCATCACGCGCGCGTTTAACCACCTTTTGCCGGTCGGAGGCGAATTGCGTGCTGGTCAGGTTTACACCGATATCAAACATAATTTTTCCCACAGTTTATAAACAAAAACCGCCCATCAGGGCGGTTTGGATTGATCGCTTCCCGCCAGTGCGGGTAAAGCTGTCCGCATCAGGAGTCGGTATTCTCTTCTTCATCCTGTAACCGGCGGCCTTTACCCACATAGTAACGGGAAAAGAATACGCCGACTTCAAACAGGCAGTACATCGGAATAGCGAGCAAAGTTTGGGAAAAAACATCCGGCGGTGTGAGCAACATCCCGACCACGAAGGCGCCCACCAGAATATAGGGACGTTTCTTCTTCAACTCTTCCGGGCTGGTGATACCGGTCCAGCACAGCAACACAATCGCCACCGGCACCTCAAACGCCACGCCAAATGCCATAAACAGCGTCATGACAAAGTCGAGGTATTTGGAGATATCCGTTGCTACGGTCACGCCGATCGGCGCTGTCTTGGTGAAAAAACCAAATGCCAGCGGGAAGACCACGAAATAGGCAAAGGCCACGCCGAAGTAGAACAGGAAGGTGCTGGAAAACAGCAGCGGCATAACCAGCCTGCGCTCATGACGGTAAAGCGCCGGGGCGACAAATGCCCAGACCTGATAGAGGATCACCGGCACCGCAAGAAACACCGACACTATAATGGTCAGCTTAATCGGGGTGAAAAACGGTGAGGCCACATCGGTCGCGATCATGCTGGAGCCCACCGGCATCTGGCTGATTAGCGGTGCCGCGACCAGCTGGTAGATGTCGTTGGCGAAATAAACCAGCACCAGGAAAATCGCTAATACGGCGATGATGCAGTTCAGTAGTCGCTTACGCAGCTCAATCAGATGACTGATGAGCGGTTGGGTATCTTCAACGGCCATTATCGTTCATCACTTGCAGAAGAGGGGGTAGCGGACTGACGCGCAGGGTCGGCCGGCCTGGCGACGTCGCCAGCGGGTGCCTGTGCCGGTGCGCTGGCCACAGCGGTTGGTGCGGCAGAGGACTGCACCGCCGGACCTGATGAAACCGCTGAAGAGGCCGGTGCCGGAGCAGTGGCGACGGCTGAAGGTGCGGCAGAGGATTGCACCGCCGGACCTGAGTCTGAAACCGCAGACGGTGTCTGTGCCGGGGCACTGGCCTGGTGTTCTGCTGTAGCCGGTGTCGCCGAAGGCTCAGCCGGAGCAGGCGCGGGCCTGTGCTGTGCCGAATGGATGGTGTTTGCCTCGTCTTCCTCTTTTTCAATGTCGATGCTCTGACTGACCGAGCGTTTCATTGAATCCGCAGTTTTACGCAGCTCTTCCATCGACTCTTTCAGCTCGGGTGAGAGCGTGCCACGGCCCGCTTCTTCCACCTTTTTCAGGCTCTCCTGCAACTCCTGCAGCTTGAGCTCCTGCGCCAGTTCATGTTGTACATTGGCTGCCAGCGAACGAATCGCCCTGATCCAGCCGACCACGGTTTTCACCGCAACCGGTAAACGTTGCGGGCCGAGTACAATCAGCCCGATCACGAACACCAATACCAGTTCACTAAAACCAATATCAAACACGGTTTACACCTGCTTGTCGTTCTTGGCTTCTTCTTTGTTAGCCGAAGTTTGCTGTTTGTCCGCCAGCGTTTTGGCAGCGAAGTCAGCGTCCTGCTCTTTCGGTTGATCCTTTTTGTCGTCCTCGTCACCCATGGCTTTTTTGAAGCCACGAATCGAAGAACCCAAATCTGAACCCAGATTACGTAATTTGTTGGTACCGAACAGAAGTACAACAATCACGGCAATGATTAACAATTGCCAGATACTGATACCGCCCATGAGATAGCCTCTAATATTCTGTGAAAACGATGAGGTAATGCACCACAGAGTGCCCTTTTCAACCGGGCCTGAGCCAGCGACATTACCTTTTTTTAGACGGACGTGACAATCAGTTTGTCTTACGCCAGCCGATTAACCAGGAGACAATTCCTGCTGCCATCAACACCGCCGGGAAAAAGTCCCAATCCGGTCGGGTGAGCAGCACAGCCGTTCCGCTTAACAGCAACGTTGCACCGACGCCGAACAGGTAACGCGCCTGATGGTGCCGGACGCGCTGCGCATTCATATCGCCCACTAATTTATCGACGCTGTGCCGCAAAAGTTTGTGCTGGCGCATGCTGTCGTAAAACAGCTCCGGCAGCTCAGGGAGTTTCTCAGCCCAGAATGGCGCTTTCTCTTTTACCGCACGGATAATAGCCGGTAATCCCACCTGATCTTTGATCCACTCTTCCAGGAAGGGCTTGGCTGTCTTCCACAGGTCGAGCTGCGGATAGAGCTGACGGCCGATGCCTTCAACATAGAGCAGCGTTTTTTGCAGCAGGACCAGCTGCGGCTGCACTTCCATATTAAAGCGGCGTGCGGTGTTGAACAGGTTCAGCAGCACATGCCCGAAGGAGATTTCAGCCAGCGGTTTTTCAAAAATCGGCTCGCAGACCGTACGAATCGCAAACTCGAAATCTTCTACGTTGGTATCGGGCGGCACCCAGCCTGAGTCAACGTGCAACTCCGCGACCTTACGGTAGTCACGGTTGAAGAAGGCGATAAAGTTTTCAGCCAGATAGCGCTTATCTTCTTTGTTCAGTGAACCCACGATACCGCAGTCGATGCCGATATATTGTGGATCTTCGGGATGTTCATAGCTGACAAAAATATTGCCAGGATGCATATCCGCATGGAAGAAGCTGTCGCGGAAGACCTGGGTGAAGAAGACCTGCACGCCACGTTCTGCCAGCAGCTTCATATTAACGCCATGACGCTCCAGCGTGGCAACATCTGAAATCGGAATGCCGTAGATGCGCTCCATCACCATCATGGTTTCGCTGCAGTAGTCGGAATAGACTTCCGGCACATAGAGCATGCGGCTATCTTCAAAATTCCGGCGCAGCTGAATGGCGTTGGCCGCTTCACGTAACAGATTCAGCTCATCAAGCAGGGTTTTCTCATAATCGCGCACCACCTCGACCGGACGCAGACGACGGCCATCCGGCAACAGGCGCGGGACCCAGCGGGCCAGGCGATAGATCAGTTTCATGTCCGCCCGAATCACCGGCAAAATATCGGGGCGAATCACTTTGATCACCACTTTCTTGCCAGTTGATTTCAGCGTGGCGGTGTGCACCTGCGCAATGGATGCCGAAGCCAGTGGCTTGATATCAAAATCATCAAACCAGGTTTCAATCGGCGCGCCCATTGAAGCTTCAATCTGCGCTTTGGCTTTGACGCCATCGAACGGCGCAACACGGTCCTGCAGGATCGCCAGTTGATCGGCAATCAGCGGCGGGAAGAGATCACGACGGGTCGACAGCATCTGGCCAAACTTGATCCAGACCGGACCCAGCTGCTCCATCGCCATGCGCATACGTGCGCCGATCGGTTCATGCTGATGCAGATTAGGGATCCAGAAAACAGAGCGACGCCACAGGCGAAACAGGAAAGTGAGGCGTGTCTGAGGAATCAGTTCATCAAGGCCATAGGTCAGAAACACCTTCATGATCAGATATAAGCGGCGGATCTCTCCAAAACTCATTTTGCCTCCAGCTGCGCCAGACGCGCATCAAGCGCCTCAAGCGAACGTTCCATCGCGTCGACCTCCTCAGAAAACCAGGCTAACTCCAGCGAGCCAGGCGCAACACGCCACTCTTCGGTTATGGCCTGTCCGAGATAATCCTGGCGACGCTGCACTTCACCTTTGAAAAAGCGTAATGCCTGTTGTGAGCGCTGGCTGATCCCCTGTGCGGCGATATCGCCGACCCAGGGAGCCAGATATTCTGCCGGATCCAGCTCAGCCAGATCCATCAGCGCAGAGAACTGCTGCACCACCTGCAGATCACCTTCAACCTGCAGTTCACCGCTACGGATCAGCGGCGTCAGCTGCTGGCGATCGCGCAGCTTCGGCAGGGTTTTCAGCGAGGTGATCACCGTGCAGTCACTGCGATCCTGCCAGTCAGCCAACACATCGACCTGCTGTTCACTGAAGACCAGCACCAGCGGATGAGAGAACTCATTCAGGCGCAGCGTCAACACTTTGCCATTCAGGCGTTGCCGCGCCGGTTTCAGGCCACGATCGCGATAGAGAATACGGTTCAGCGCCGTTTCCAGGCCCGCGGTAATCAAGGGCGTCAGGTTCATTACCATCTCACTCAGAACTTAAATCCACGATGCAGCGCCACAATGCCGCCGGTCATATTGGAGTAAGTGGTATTTTCAAAACCAACATCGTTCATCATCGCTTTCAGGGTCTCCTGATCGGGATGCATGCGGATCGATTCGGCCAGATAGCGATAGCTCTCTGCATCCTGCGCCACCAGCTGTCCGATACGCGGCAGAATGTGGAACGAGTAGGCGTCATACGCTTTGCTCAGCGGATCCAGAACGGGTTTAGAGAACTCCAGCACCAGCAGGCGTCCGCCCGGCTTGAGTACCCGGAACATAGAGGCCAGCGCCTTCTCTTTTTCCGTAACGTTACGCAGGCCAAAAGAGATGGTAATGCAGTCGAAATAGTTATCGGGGAAAGGCAGGGCTTCGGCGTTGGCCTGTACGTAACTCACGTTGCCGACCACGCCCTGATTGCGCAGCTTTTCGCGGCCCATCTTCAGCATGGAACTGTTGATATCGGCCAGTACAACCTGACCCGTTTCGCCCACCAGGCGAGAAAATTTAGCCGTCAGATCGCCGGTACCACCCGCCAGATCCAACACGCGCTGACCGCGACGTACGCCGCTGCTGTCAATGGTAAAACGCTTCCAGATACGATGGACGCCAAAAGACATCAAATCGTTCATCAGGTCATATTTTGCCGCTACGGAGTGAAACACGTCCGCGACTTTGTCAGCTTTTTCGCTTTTGGCGACCGTCTGAAAGCCAAAATGGGTAGTTTCCTGCTGTGATTCATCTGCCATCGGTTTTACCTGCTCCACAAACAATACTTCCCGAAGTGTATCAGAGTCACGGAAGTCAGGCACGCTGCGCCCATACTATTCGTGGAGGCGCCTCACATGCATCTCACTCTCATCCGCATCACTGTCATCATCTGCGTCATCAGCCGCCCGGTTTTCCGGCATGGCTCGTTCGGCCAGCTGAGGATTAATTGGCCGTTTGATCTCCACGCCCAGCGCACGAAATCCTTCAGTCTGCGCAATCAGGTTGCCGCGCCCTTCTGACAGCTTTTTCATCGCCTCGCGATAGCTGTTCTGCGCCTTATCCAGGCTGTGACCAATGCCGCTCATGTCATCGACAAACAGCCGCATCTTGTCATAGAGCCGCGTTGCCCGATCGGCAATACGCTGTGCATTGCGGCTCTGATGCTCATAGCGCCACAGATTATTAATGGTACGCAACGCCACCAGCAGCGTGGTAGGGCTGACCAGCATGATATTCTGCTGCAGCGCCTCACCAATCAGCTCAGGCTGGCGGTCAATGGCCAGCAAAAAGGCGGGCTCCACCGGGATAAACATCAGCACATAATCCAGCGATCGTAAGCCGGGCAATTGTTGATAATCTTTTCGTCCCAGCAGGCGGATGTGCGCCCGCATGGCAGCGACATGTTCCTGAATAGCCTGCTCTCGCTCGATCTCATCATCCGCATTGAAGTAGCGCTCATAGGCCACCAGCGTCATTTTGGCGTCCACCACCACATCTTTGCCCTGCGGCAGGCGCACAATCACATCCGGCTGCATCCTGCCCTGCTGTTCTGACTGAATGCTCACCTGGGTTTCATATTCGTAGCCTTCACGCAGTCCGGAAGCTTCCAGTACCCGGCTCAGCACCACTTCACCCCAGTTACCCTGGATTTTATTATCGCCCTTCAGCGCTTTGGTCAGGTTAAGCGCCTCCTGCGCCATCTGCGCATTCAGCTGCTGTAACTGCCGGATTTCATGGGTCAGGGTATGCCGTTCACGCGCCTCTGCGCCAAAGCTTTCATGAACCTGACGACGGAAGCCATCAAGCTGTTCACGCAACGGACCAATCAGCCCGTCCAGACTTTGCCGGTTCTGTTCATCGACGCGACGGCCGCTGTTTTCGAAAATACGGTTGGCGAGGTTTTCAAACTGGGCGCTAAGGCGTTGTTCGCTGTTGGTCAGCAGGCGCTGTTTCTCTTCTGCGGCGAAACGGGTCTCTTCAAGGCGAATGGTCACCTCACGCAGCTCCGCTTCCTGTGCGCTGTTGACCTCCAGCTGATTGCGCAGTTCACGATTAAGCTGCTCACTTTCATTACGCCAGTAATCAAGCTGTTGCAGCCGCTCATTGGCGCCGCTCAGCGCGCCGTGCAGCTGACGAAGCTCCTGCTCACGCTGCTGCGTCTGCTGCTGAAGCTGTTCGATTTGCTGCTGCTGACGCTGTTGCGCCTCTTCCTGCAGACGGCGCTCGGTCTGGAAACTGGCGACCTGATGGCCGGCACGTAACTGTGCCAGCATCCAGCCAATCCCTAACCCGGCAAGCGCCAGACAGGCGCTGATAATGATGTGCTGATCCATGATTTCCCCCGCGACTCAGGCTGCTGAGGGAAAGGTAGAGTCGCACTGTATGAATGTCCAGATAATTTTAACAGGATTCAGCGCCTTACAGCGCCGTCACCGTAAGCTTGCCAGCCTGCCACTCATCAATCAGGAAAAACGGCATGGGCAATAGCCATTCACCCTTTTTAACCTCCGCCAGATAGTGCCAGGTTGTCCCGCCCGAGGTGATCGCGACGCGCTGTCTGCTTCCCTCAGCGGCGCTGGATTTGCCGGTCATACTGGCAAAACCGGCATTGCTGCCCACATGGAAATGCGGCGTCTGCCAGCGCACGGGGGCATGGTCAGGCCACGGCTGGGCCTGATGAAAATGAAACAGCGCATCGTGGCTCAGGAGGCTTTCACGCACCGTCGGCCACAACGCCACCTTGAGGAAATATTGATCGGTGAAGCGCTGGCTGCCCTGATACTGCGCAATGAAATCGCGCATCGCCTGTTCCACATCCCGGAAGACGCCGTGACAGCCGCCCCACATCCCTGCCAGCAGCAGCTCAGTATGGGAGAAGTAGTCACGCATATGGTGGAACCAGTAAGGCGACGCCAGCCAGGCGTTAACCGCCGCCGCTTCGCGCTCCGAGAGCAGCGAGTCGGCATCACGCACGATAAAACGCTTCACGCCAGGATCGTCCATCACCAGGAAACGCCACAGGGTCGGAAACAGCGTTTTCTCGTGGGACATATCGATCAGCTGGACGTGCGGCTGGTCAAGGCGCTGCCAGACATGCTGCGGCACGCTGTCATCGAGGTAGATGCGGCAGACCCAGCCGGGATAGAGCTCAGGCGCCACTTCAACGTTTTTGATTAAGGTTTCACAGTAGCGCGGCTGATCGCCATAGAGGCAGAAAGCGATGACATTCTGGTGCGGATGAGTGAGATCGACAGGCTCCGGTTGCGGAGTGGGAAACGTGGCGCGCTGCCCCTGACTGAAACGCGCATCAGAGCGCATCAGCGAGGCCAGCCCATGACGCGCCACCTCATCCTTTTTATCCAGCCAGCCACACACTTCGGTCAGGCCATCCAGCCAGGTTTCAGAGGCGGTAGCCTGCACCGCGGGCGGCGACTGATAAATCTTCTGGTAGATTTTGTACGATTTATTGTACTGACCCAGACGCAGCAGGCAGAGCGCGTAGTCGCTCAGCACCTGCATCTGATTGGGCATCGTGCGCAATACCTCTTCACAGCATTGAGCGGCCAGCGCATAGTCGCCCTGTTGCATGGCGGCACGGAAACGTTCGGCACTGCGTTCCAGCATGGCTTTGAGTGCGGCCGGATTAGCACCAGGGGCAGGACGTCGGACGGGAATCGTATTGCGCATAAAAACTCTCAGGTTTCACTGATGTTACGCGCCGTTAACTACCGGCAGCAGGTTTTGAGTCTGGACAAAAAACCTGCTGCCAGACGCGGTCGTTATAGTAAGCGACGCGCCGCTTCGACCACAATCTTCACTGCGTCACTTTCTGTCTGTTTCATGGTGACCGCATCCGGGATCTCTTTCTGAGTGCGGTTCACAATCACGCCCGCCACCATGCCGGCTCGCAGACCCTGGCTGGCGCACATGGTTAACAGTGTAGCGGATTCCATCTCATAGTTGAGAACGCCCATCTCCTGCCACTCTTTCATCGATCCCCTGAAGCGACTGACTACGCGGCCCGAGACGGTGTCGTAGCGCTCCTGACCCGGATAGAAGGTGTCAGAAGAGGCGGTGATGCCAATATGTGTTTTCGCGCCACAGGCTTCTGCGGCGGCAACCAGCGCGGTGGTGCAGGCGAAATCAGCCACTGCCGGAAACTCCATCGGCGCAAAATGCAGGCTGGCCCCGTCCAGGCGAACGGATGCGGTGGTCACCAGCACATCGCCGACATTGATATGCGGCTGGATAGCGCCCGTGGTACCGACACGCAGGAAGGTACGCACGCCAAGCTGCGCCAGCTCTTCGACCGCAATCGAGGTAGACGGACCGCCAATGCCGGTTGAGCAGACCACGACCGGCTTACCATCAATTTTTGCCAGCCAGGAGGTAAATTCACGGTGTGAGGCGAGATGCGTGGCATCTTCCATCAGTCCGGCAATTTTCTTCACGCGCTCCGGATCGCCCGGCACAATCGCCAGGGTGGCGCCCTGCAGATCGGCTTTGGTCAGGCCAAGATGGAAAACGTCAGACTGTGTCATTTTCAGACTCCTGTTAAGGGAAGGTAGCGCGCCACTCTACGCCAGCACGCCCAATAAATATGTGACAACATTCACTTAAGAAAATGAAAGTTACATTTCCCTAAAGATAAATTGTGACAACAATCACACAATAGCATCTTCCTGGCGCGGATAGCTCTCGGTGGGGCTGTGTCAGGGTCTGCGCAATGTTAAAGAGGAGGATGATTTTATTCGCTGCTGATTCTGTGACCCGACACCTGGCGCATACGCTTTCCGGCCAGGCTATAGTTACGTGATTGCGCAAATGCTTGCACGGAGAGAATAATGAAACCCAGTGATAATATGGCACAAAAACCGGCGACGGGCGGCTTTGCCCCTGCCGTGCAGCCCACCGCCTCCACCACCATCATTACCGACAGCCCGGCGATTCACGCGGGTGAAACCTCAGTGCCCAGCCAGGGCGAAAATATGCCGGCATTCTTTGCAAAACCCCAGTCAGCGGAAGGCCCGTGGCCAGTCGTACTGGTCGTGCAGGAGATCTTTGGTGTGCATGAACACATCCGGGATATCTGCCGCCGCCTGGCGCTGGAAGGCTATCTGGCGATTGCGCCTGAGCTCTATTTCCGCGAGGGCGATCCCGCTGAGTATAATGATATCCCGACGCTGTTCAGCGAGCTGGTCAGCAAAGTGCCTGACAGCCAGGTGCTGGCCGATCTCGATCATGCCGCCAACTGGGCCGCACGCAACGGCGGCGATATTCGTCGCATGGGCATCACCGGTTTTTGCTGGGGTGGTCGCATCAGCTGGCTCTACGCCGCGCATAACCCGCAACTGCGCGCCGCCGTGGCGTGGTATGGACGACTGACCGGTGAGCGTACGCTGAAGCAGCAGAAACATCCTATTGATATTGCGGTCGACCTGAATGCGCCGGTATTAGGTTTGTATGGTGGCCAGGATGAGGGTATCCCGCTGGAGAGCGTCGAGCAGATGCGTCAGGCACTGCATGCCGCCAATGCAACCGCAGAGATCATCGTCTATCCCGAAGCGGGCCATGCCTTTAATGCTGACTATCGTGCAAGCTACCATGCTGAATCTGCCAATGATGGCTGGCAGCGGATGCTGGCCTGGTTCAGGCAGTATGGTGTTGCATCACAGTAAATGAAAAAGGGGCGCGTCTGCGCCCCTGATTTTTTCGTCCACCAGACCCGATTCCCTACGCCGTTTCTCCACGCAATTTCTTCGCCGCCGTCACCATGTTCGCCAGCGCCTGACGCGTTTCCGTCCAGCCCCGTGTTTTCAAACCGCAGTCCGGGTTCACCCACAGACGCGCTTCCGGAATACGTTTCGCCGCCTTCAGCAACAGTTCTTCTATCCACTCCACGCTGGGGACGTTAGGCGAATGGATGTCGTAGACGCCGGGGCCGATTTCATTCGGGTAGTCGAAGTTTTCAAACGCCTCCAGCAGGTCCATGTCAGATCGCGAGGTTTCGATGGTGATCACATCGGCATCCAGCGCCGCGATAGCGTCCATGATGTCGTTGAACTCGCAGTAACACATATGGGTGTGAATCTGCGTTTCATCCCGCGCCACCGCCGCATTCAGTCGGAAGGCCTCCACCGCCCAGTTCAGGTAGGCGGCCCATTCAGACTGGTGCAGTGGCAGACCTTCACGCAGCGCAGGCTCATCAATCTGGATAATCCCGATGCCCGCCTTCTCCAGGTCTTCGACTTCATCACGCAGCGCCAGCGCGATTTGTTTCGCGATGGTTTCGCGTGACACATCTTCACGCGGGAATGACCAGCAGAGGATGGTTACCGGACCGGTCAGCATCCCTTTTACCGGCTTGTTGGTCAGCGACTGGGCATATCTGGCCCACTCAACGGTGATCGCCTCCGGACGACTGACATCGCCAATAATGACAGGCGGTTTCACACAGCGTGAACCGTAGCTCTGAACCCAGCCATTCTGTGTGAAGACAAACCCCTCCAGATGTTCGCCGAAGTACTCAACCATGTCGTTACGTTCCGCTTCACCGTGAACCAGCACATCCAGCCCCAGCCGCTCCTGTTCGATAATCGCCTGCTTAATGTGCTCCGCGATGCCGGTGCGATAATGGTTGCTGTCGAGCCGGCCCTGTTTAAAGTCGAGGCGCAGGCCGCGAATTTCAGTGGTCTGCGGAAAAGAGCCGATGGTGGTGGTAGGCCAGGCTGGCAGATTGAAACGCTGACGCTGCAGGACCGCCCGCACCGGATAAGCGCTCTGGCGTTCACTGTGCTGTGGGGTAATGGCCTTAATACGCTGGCCCACCGCCGCATTATGCACGCGGCGGGAGTGAGCGCGGGCGTGTACCGGTGCGCTCCAGGCTTCCAGCGCCGTCGCATCGTTGTTGTTGAGTGCCTGACTCAGCAGTGATAGCTCGGCACATTTCTGCAGCGCAAAGGCGAACCAGCTTTTGACTTCATCATCCAGACGGGTCTCGACGCTCAGGTCGATAGGGCTGTGCAGCAGCGAGCAGGAGGAGCCGATCCACACCTGTTCACGCGCTCTGGTCAGCGGTTGCAAGCGGCTGAACCAGCGGCTCAGATCGGCGCGCCAGACGTTGCGTCCGTTGATCACGCCGAGCGACAGCAGCCAGCTGGCGGGCAGTTGCTGATTCAGTTGCTGAATATCATCACGACCATGGACCAGATCGACATGCAGCCCCTGCACCGGCAGCGCACGAATCACATCAATGTTCTGGCCGATGCTGTCAAAATAGGTGGTCAGCAGCAGTTTGCTGTGACCCTGCAGTGCGTCATACGCCGGCTGGAAGGCTTCGCGCCACGTCTGCGGCAGCTCCAGTGCCAGAGCGGGTTCATCAATCTGTACCCATTCGATGCCGCGCTTAGCCAGTTCCGCCAGCACCTGCTGATAGACCGGCAGAATTCCCTCCAGCAGCGACAGACGTTCAAACGGCTCACCCTTCACTTTACCCAGCCACAGATACGTCACCGGCCCCAGCAGCACTGGCTTGATGTTGTGTCCCAGCGCCAGTGCCTCATCCACCTCGTCCAGCAGTTGGGTCCAGGTCAGTTTAAACGTCTGACCCTGGGTAAATTCCGGCACCATGTAGTGATAGTTGGTGTTAAACCATTTGGTCATTTCTGCCGCCGCCGCAGGCTCACCGGTCGGCGCACGACCGCGTCCCAGGCGGAACAGGGTGTCGAGATCCACTGTGCCGGCTTTGTTCTGATGACGCGCGGGCACGTTACCCAGCATCAGGCTGGTGGTCAGCACATGGTCATACCAGGCGAAATCGCCGACCGGCAGCAGATCGACGCCCGCCTCTTTCTGTTGTTGCCAGTGTCGCGCACGCAGCTCACGGCCCGTCGCCAGTAACGCCTGCTGCGTGCTGTCGCCAGCCCAGTAACTCTCCAGCGCTTTTTTCAGTTCACGGCGCAGGCCAATACGGGGAAAGCCGAGGGTATGGTTCAGGATAGTCATGTGCTGTTCTCCAGATAATCTTTCACTTTGGCTGAAATGGGCAGCCAAAGATGTTTAGCCGTCCAGATGTTTACACTGCTATACTCTGCGGGTACTGTATATTGCTCAAGCGCAATATGTTCATTTTCGATGTGAAGGACTCTCATGATCGAACTCAAGCACCTGCGGACGCTTCAGGCTCTGCGCAATACGGGCTCGCTGGCGGCGGCGGCGGCCCAGCTTCATCAGACGCAATCGGCGTTGTCTCATCAGTTCAGCGATCTGGAGCAGCGGCTGGGATTCCGCCTGTTCGTGCGTAAAAGTCAGCCGCTGCGCTTTACGCCGCAGGGCGATATTCTGCTGCAGCTGGCAGAGCAGGTGCTGCCGCAGATTCAGCAGGCATTGCAGGCCTGCCATGAGCCACATCAGACCACGCTGCGGGTGGCAATAGAGTGCCATAGCTGCATTCAGTGGCTGACCCCCGCGCTGGATAAATTCCGTCAGAGCTGGCCGCAGGTGGTGATGGATTTCAAATCGGGCGTGACCTTTGATCCTCAACCCGCCCTGCAACAGGGTGAGCTGGATGTGGTGCTGACCTCCGATATCCTGGCGCGCTCGGGTCTGTTCTACTCCCCGATGTTTGATTATGAAGTGCGGCTGGTGCTGGCAACGGATCACCCGCTGGCGCAGGTTGAGCAGATTTCACCGGAAGATCTAGCCGATGAGGTGTTGATGATCTATCCGGTGCAGCGTCAGCGTCTGGATATCTGGCGTCACTTCCTGCAGCCCGCAGGCGTCAGTCCGGCACTGAAAAGTGTGGATAATACCCTGCTGATGATTCAGATGGTCTCGGCACGTATGGGGATTGCCGCGCTGCCGCACTGGGTGGTGGAGAGTTTTGAGAAGCAGGGTCTGGTGGTCACCCGCACGCTGGGCGATGGCCTGTGGAGCCGTCTTTATGCGGCCGTGCGCGAAGGGGAGCAACGTCAGCCGGTGCTGGAAGCGTTTATCCGCTTTGCCCGTCAGCACGCCTGTGAGCATCTGCCTTTTGTGCGCGACGCCGCGCTGCCCGGTGCGGTGTTGCAGCGATAATCTGGCGGGCACAAACCTGCGCGAAGGCGGGCAAAATCCCCTATAATGCGCAGCCTGTCGACTGACCACGAGAAGATTTCACCATGACTAACAATGATATTCTGCGCAGCGTGCGCTATATGCTCAACCTGAGCGATGCCAAAATGGTGGAGATTTTTGCGCTGGCGCAATGTGACGTGCCGCTGGCGGATATTCAGGCGTGGCTGAAAAAAGATGACGATGCTGCGTTCCGTCCCTGCCCCGATGTGCTGATGGGTTATTTCCTGAATGGCCTGATCTTCTACCGTCGCGGCAAAAGTGAAGATGCGCCCGCGCCGTCGATTGAGCGCAAGATGACCAATAACATCTTCATGAGAAAGCTGCGTATCGCTTTTGATCTGAAAACCACCGACATTCCTGATGTACTGAAACGCGTGAATTTTACCGTTTCACAGGCTGAGATTGGTGCGATTTTCCGCAAACCTGATCATAAGAACTATCGCGAATGCGGCGATCAGATTCTGCGTAACTTCCTGAAAGGGCTGGCGATGATTCAGCGTCCTAAGAGTGAAAAGCCTGCTTAACGTCTGTGGCTGATCGCTTCGGGTACCTGCGTGGTCAGAAGTGGCGCATCTGATCGCAAAGAAAGCCTGCATCCATGCAGCACGGCCTCGCCATCCCTGGCTCGGACGCTTTGCTCCTCAGTTGCGCCACCTCTTCCCTTAAGCTTCTTCATGGCTTTTTAATTAGCAACACCAGGCCAGCCCTGGGGAGTGAAAGCGGGTCATCGGTAGAGCCTTCGTCGCAGGGGAAAAAAGCGCCGGGAGCATTTCTGAACCATCCTGGAAGATTCCTTCGCGATCGCACACGCCAGCTCCATCGCGAATGCTCTACGTTTCAGCGCTCCATCCCCTCCTTCATATTCGCTCTGAGCCCCTGGTTCAACTGCGATGATGCTGTTAAGTCTCCAGGGCTGGCGCGTCTGAAGAGCGAAGCGTCCGGGCCAGGGATGGCCCGGCCGATCCACAGGGATGTGAGATTCCTTCGCGATCGGACGCGCCAGCCCGGGAGGCCGCACCCATGCAACAGCCCTGTTTATGATCGGTCACCGCGCCCTACCACCCAGCGCTTATGCACCCACAGCGAGGCGAGGATCACCAGTGCGCCCGCAATAAAGCTTGGCCAGTGCGGTTTCTCCTGCCAGATAGCCAGATTCACCAGCAGCCCGGCAGGAACGTGCATGTTATTCATAATGCCCAGCGTGCCGGCATCGACCTGGGTCGCACCATAATTCCACATAAAATAGCCGAGACCGGAAGCCGCAATGCCCAGCCAGACCAGAATGCCCCACTGCAATGAGGTGGTCGGCAACTTCTGTGGATTGCCCCAGGCACACCAGGCGATCACCGCAATCAACACCGCACCCAGATAGAACCAGGAGAAGGCCGTGTGCTGCGGCATCGGGCGGGTCTCCTGCAGACGCTTATAGCCCACCATTCCCGCCGCAAAGCAGATATTTGCCAGTTGCACTAACAGCAGACCAAACCAGAAATGATCGCTGACTTTGTCATAGCGAATAATGGCCGCACCTGCCACAGCCAGCAGTGCACTGAAGATATAGCCGATGCGCAGTGGACGACGGCTGATCAGATCGTAAATCAGCGTCACATAAAGCGGCGTCATCACCGTAAACAGCAGGAATTCCGACACGCTAAGGTAGAGATAGGCTTCGAAACTCAGCAGATACATCACGCCCAACTGCAGCATCCCGACCAGCATGTAAAGCAACAGCGTTGAAGGGCGATGACCACGCCAGCGCAGGAAAGGTAAAAATACCAGCGCAGCCAGCGCCAGTCGCATCAGTACAGAGAACCAGCTGTCCACCTGCCCGGCAAGGTATTCGCCAATCAGACTGAACGAAAAGGCCCACAGAATGGTGGTAATAATCAATAAAAACACGGTGACGACCCCGAAATTAACAAGCCGTCAGTGTAAACAATGTGCTGTCATCAGGCTGTGAAATCTGGTTGACATCTGATTACAAACCAGGCGATCAGAATAGCCATCGGAAAGGGCTTTCGCTTCCTGACATAACTGTCTGCATAAAGATCTTTCAGCCAGATAAAATGCGCGAAATAATCCATCGCATGATCACTTCCGCTCCAGAATGTAATAAAAGTGTAACAAATGTGTCATTCATCACAGTAACGTTGCGCAACTAACACTATTCTTTGCGCGAAATGGAACATTCTGCGTCCATTTTCTTCTGCTCTTTTCCTGCTCCAACCTGCTGGGAATTAAAAACCATAATGTGCCCTGGAGGGCCTCACTGATGCTGAGCATTTTTAAACCTGCACCACGTCAGCCGCAGGTGGCGGAGGATCACGTTGATCCGCTCTACCGTCGTCTGCGCTGGCAAATTTTCATCGGGATCTTCTTTGGTTACGCCGCCTACTATCTGGTCAGAAAAAACTTCGCACTCGCCATGCCCTATCTGGTAGAGCAGGGTTTTTCACGTGGCGATCTCGGTTTTGCCTTATCCGGCATCTCCATCGCCTACGGCTTTTCAAAATTCATCATGGGATCGGTCTCTGACCGCTCAAACCCGCGCGTCTTCTTACCGGCAGGCCTGATTCTGGCTGCGACAGTGATGCTGATCATGGGATTCGTTCCCTGGGCCACCTCCAGCATTATGGTGATGTTCGTGCTGCTGTTTATCTGCGGCTGGTTCCAGGGCATGGGCTGGCCACCTTGTGGACGTACCATGGTTCACTGGTGGTCGCAGAAGGAGCGCGGCAGGATCGTTTCGGTCTGGAACTGCGCCCATAATGTCGGCGGCGGTATTCCGCCTCTGCTGTTCCTGCTCGGTATGGCGTGGTTCAACGACTGGAAAGCGGCACTCTATATGCCGGCGTTTGGCGCCATCGCCATTGCGATTCTGGCCTTTGCGCTGATGCGTGATACGCCGCAATCCTGTGGTCTGCCACCGATTGAAGAGTACAAAAACGACTATCCGCCCGACTATGATGCCAGCCATGAAGAGGAGCTGACGGCTAAACAGATCTTCATGAAATATGTACTGCCGAACAAGCTGCTGTGGTACATCGCGCTGGCCAACGTATTTGTTTATCTGCTGCGCTACGGCATTCTCGACTGGTCGCCGACCTACCTCAGAGAAGTAAAACATTTCACGCTGGATAAATCGTCGTGGGCTTACTTCCTGTATGAGTATGCGGGGATCCCCGGAACGCTGCTGTGCGGCTGGATGTCGGACAAAGTGTTCCGCGGTAATCGCGGTGCGACCGGGGTGTTCTTTATGACGCTGGTAACCATCGCGACCGTGATCTACTGGCTTAACCCGGCGGGCAATCCTGGCGTCGATATGGCCTGTATGATTGTGATTGGCTTCCTGATCTACGGTCCGGTGATGCTGATTGGTCTGCACGCGCTGGAGCTGGCCCCGAAAAAAGCGGCGGGGACGGCGGCGGGCTTCACCGGCCTGTTCGGCTATCTGGGTGGATCGGTGGCGGCCAGCGCCATTGTCGGTTACACCGTCGATTACTTCGGCTGGGACGGCGGCTTCATGGTGATGATTGCTGGCTGTGTGCTGGCGGTTATCCTGCTGTTACTGACCATGGTCAGCGAACACAAACACAAAAAGACCCCTGCCTGACGGTAATAAAAAAGGGCCGGATATCCGGCCCTTTTTTTGCGCTGACGGTTTAAGCAAGATAGAGCGTGCGCAGCGTCTGCGGCACGGCATCATCGGCATTTGAACCGATCACATCCAGCTCCGGCAGCGTATCTTTCAACCGCTGATGGGCGTTCTGCATGATAAAGCCCTTACCCGCCATGCTCAGCATCTCCACATCGTTCATGCCGTCGCCAAAGGCGATACAGCTTTCCAGTGAATGGCCCAGCGTTTTCGCGACCGCTTCCAGCGCATGCCCTTTCGACACGCCGCCCGCCATCACTTCCAGACAGGTAGGCAGTGAGAAACTGACGTTAACCCGATCGCCCCAGCGCGCTTCAATCGCCTGTTCCATCGGGATCAGATGCTCGGGATTTTCGCAGGTGAAAAAGACCTTGCTGATATTATCGGTTGGCAGCAGACCCGGCTCATAGACCTGATAGTTGAACACCGACTCGCGGAAATAGTCCTGCTCAGCCGGGCTTGAGCGGCTGACAAACCACTCATCGTCGCGGTAAACGTGGGTCAGAATATCGCTGTGATGATATTGCAGGCCAAACAGATCGCTGGCGATATCCTCATCCAGATTATGACTGAACACCAGTTCGCCCTCGGCGTTGTGCACGCGCGCGCCGTTTGAGGTGATCATATAGGCCGGAATCGCCAGGCTGTCGCGCATCTGTCCGACATCGATATGATGACGGCCGGTGGCGAATATAAAGTGAATATCTTTCGCGACCAGCTGCTGCAGCGTTTCACGCGCAAAAGGGGTCAGACGATGTTCGGGAGAAAGCAGCGTGCCATCCAGATCGGATGCAACGATGTGATACATGAAAACCTCGGGTATCTGGTTCTGCCGGCCTTAACCGGTCGGATAAATAACGTCAGTGGTGCGAGGAAAAAAAGTCGACCACTGCATTGAGTGCTTCGGCGCGCATCTCATCCTTTTCAAACAGGATCTCATGACGCGCACCGTCGATCACCCGTGGCTTATTGCCCTCACACGGATGACCCGCCGCTGCCATCGCGGCACAAAAAAGGTCCTGCGAACGATTGTCGACCACCCGATCATCGCTGGCCTGTAACAGCAGCAGTGGCGTGGTGATCTTATCGACCTGACTGATGATGTTGCGACCTGCATGGATGCCTTCACGTACCCAATGGTAGGTTGGCCCGCCAACGCGAATCGCCGGATCGTCCGCATAAAAGCGCAGATTTCGCCGGTAACGCTCGGTGCTGTGCGTCAGCCGGTTAATGCCAAACGGATGCGCACGCCAGCGGCCGGTGCCGAGCGCATAGCCATCGCGCATCGCCGGACGCTTCTCCGCCCAGTCCAGGATCCGATGGGCCAGAAAAGAGGGCAGCGGTAAAGCAATGCCAAACATCGGCGCCACCAGCGCGACCGCATGAAACGCCTGCGGCTGACGCGCCAGAAACAGCGTTAAGATTGCGCCGCCCATAGAGTGAGCCAGCGCATAGCGCTGCTGGTAGTGACCGCTGATAATCTCTTTCAGATAGAGCGTTTCAAGGTCGTCGACATAATGGGTAAATTCCGCCACGTGACCGCGATGTGAATCTTCCAGCAGGCGATCGGAACGCCCCTGGCCGCGATGGTCAAGGATTACCACATCAAATCCGCAGTGAAACAGATCGTACGCCAGCTCAGGATATTTTATGTAACTCTCGATGCGTCCCGGCACAATCAGGATCACACGCTTGTGTTGCGGTGATGTGAAGCGGACGTAGCGCAGCGTCAGATTACCCACGCCGGTAAACTCAAGCTCTTCGCGGCTGTGCCAGAAATCGAGCAATGGCCCGGTAGCGAAGGCAGCAAAGGCTTTTTCTCGTCGCAGCCAGCTGGCTTTGTGTTGATTCATTCGCCCTCCTGATGACCGGATACAGAGTCCTGAATGCCATGCGCAGGCCGTAGCGCCGCGCTTATTTCTGGCGTATTGTGTCACAATTCCGCTACTAAAGAGAGCCTGACCCATGACCATCGAATGGTGGCTGACCTATCTGCTTACCACTACAATTCTCAGCCTGTCGCCCGGTTCCGGCGCAATCAACACCATGAGTACCGGTATCAGCCACGGCTATCGCGGCACGGTGGCCTCTATCTCCGGTTTGCAGGTCGGTTTGGCGCTGCATATCGTGCTGGTCGGCATCGGTCTGGGCGCGCTGTTTTCTCAGTCGCTGCTGGCGTTTGAGATTCTGAAATGGGCCGGTGCGGCCTATCTGGTCTGGCTGGGTATTCAGCAGTGGCGCTCAGCGGGTGGCATTGATCTGGATGCAGTCGCCAGAGCGATGCCGCGTCGTCGCCTGTTCAAACGCGCCGTGCTGGTTAACCTGACCAACCCGAAAAGTATCGTCTTTCTCGCCGCCCTGTTCCCGCAATTTATTCAGCCGCATCAGCCGCTATTTATGCAGTATCTGGTGCTCGGCGTCACCACCGTTGTGGTCGATATCATCGTGATGATTGGCTACGCCACGCTGGCAACGCGGATTGCGGGCTGGATTAAGGGACCAAAACAGATGAAGTTAATGAACCGCATTTTTGGCGGGCTGTTTATGGCAGTAGGCGCGCTGCTGGCCAGCACCAGAAAAATCGCTTAACGTCTGACGCGCCGAATTCGGCGCGAAAGATTATCCCTTCTTCCCTGGCCCCGCTACGGCGCTGTCAGTGGAACCGCACGCAACACAATGATGCCCGGCTTCGAACGCATATATTCCCTGAACGGCGCATCGACAACTTTTCGATTAACGGCCAGCGAAGAGGCGTTCCTGAACCACAAGCGGCCATCATGCCGGACAGCAATCCCCACATGCGTAACATCCAGGCTCTGACTGGTGGCGTAAACCCCCACGTAATCGCCGGTCTGAATCTGGTTCAGCACCTGCGGTGTGATCGCCCGGGCCGGAATGTAAGTGACAGGACGTGCAATCACACCCAGACCGGGCACCTGTTCTGCTCCGCTGGCCTGACGATTCAGGTGCTTCACCACCGTCACCGTATCCGGGCTAAGAGTGCGGGTCACGTCATCGGCATTGCGCGGGCTATCGGCAAACCAGTCGGAAAAAAAGTGGCGACGATTCCGGTAGCTGACCTCACCGCCAGCGTAGCGGGTCCGAATCAGGTTAGCCTCAAAGCTGGCACGATCGTGGCTGCGGCTCAGCGCCTGCACGTAATCAAGCAGCGTGTAACAATCCACACCGTTGAAATTGATCACCAGCGCTTCCGGACGCGTGGGAGAACCGATCAGCGTATCCGCTTCATAGGGTGTTCCGAGAAACGTCGCAGAGATCCGGCTAATCCTTTCGCCCTGCGTCTGATCGACATCGGGCAGCGTCTGCATCAGGATCGAGGTGACCTCATCGGTCTGGCCCGGCTCTGGCGCAGGGTTGCGGGCGGCATCCGGCGAGGCGCAGGCGCTGATACAGGCCGTCATCAACACCAGTAATATGAACTTCACTCTCATCATCCTCTCCATAAACGTTGCGCCTGCTTCCCGACTTTAATGGAGATATGGATATGAATGATTAATAAAGAGTGACGATTTATCTGCGGTTGCAACAGCAAAACTCCCTGAGCCCTGGAATGTGACATCCGTCACACAAGCGAACTCTCTGGAGGAAGCGACAGCAAGGGAGGTTTCTGCCGGAGGCGCAACGCGCACGCCGGCATAAGGACTGAAACGGTGTTTAACGCGAAAGAATCAGGTGGATACCAAAACCGGCAAACAGTACGCCGGCCATGCCATCGACCCATTTCGCCAGTCGCTGATACTTAGCGCGGATCCACGGCAGCGCAAAAATCGCCGCCACCAGGGTAAACCAGGCAAAGGTTTCACCGACAATCAGCAGGAACAGACCCCAGCGCTCCGCCGAACCGACATCGTCGCCAACAAATAGCGAGAAGACGCTGCCGAAGTAGATAATGGCTTTAGGATTCGACAGGTTCGTCAGCAGGCCTTTGAGAAAGCTCATGCCGCGTTTCGGCAACGCAACCACCGGCTCATCCTGCTGCGGCTGTTTGTGACGCTGACGTGCCGAGCACATCAGCTGCCAGCCCATCCACAACAGATAAAGTCCACCGCCGACCATGATGATCTGATGCAGCCAGGCCATTTTTTCCAGAATCAGATGCAGTCCCATCAGCGCCACACCCGCCCAGACCACAATGCCCAGCGTAATGCCCAGTACACCCATCATCGCCTCTTTGCGCGAGCGGCTGGCGGCAGTCTGTGACACGAAAAAGAAATCGGGGCCGGGGCTCATCAGCGCCACCAGATGCACCAGCGCCACAGTGGCGAATAACATCAGCATAATCAGTGTCCTTTACTCTTCATCATCAAGATGCTCTTTGATCATCACCAGGAAAGGTTTGCCAAAGCGCTCCAGTTTGCGGTGACCCACGCCGTTGACGCTGAGCATCTCGGACGCGCTGACCGGCATCTGTTCTGCCATCTCTATCAGTGTGGCGTCATTGAACACCACGTAAGGCGGAATATTCTCTTCATCGGCGATCGCTTTTCGCAGCTTACGCAGCTTGGCGAACAGTTTGCGATCGTAGTTGCCACCGTGAAACTTCGCCGGACTGCTGCTTTTTGTTTTTGCGGTGATCAAACGCGGCACCGCCAGCATCAGTGGCACTTCACCGCGCAGCACCGGGCGCGCCGCTTCGGTGAGCTGCAGAGCCGAATGCATAGCGATGTTCTGCGTCACCAGCCCCAGATGGATTAGCTGACGTAACACGCTCACCCAGTGTTCGTGGCTCTGATCTTTGCCCAGTCCATAGACCGGCAGCTTGTCATGACCCTGCTCACGGATACGCTGATTGTTGGACCCGCGCAGCACCTCAACGATATAGCCCATACCAAAACGCTGACCCACGCGGTAGATACCGGAGAGCGCTTTTTGCGCTTCAACCAGGCCGTCATAACGTTTAGGCGGGTCAAGACAGATATCGCAGTTATCGCACGGCTGCTGGCGGCCCTCGCCAAAATAGTTCAGCAGCACCAGACGGCGGCAGGTCTGCGCTTCAGCAAACGCGCCCATGGCGTTGAGTTTGTGACGCTCAATATCCTGCAGCGGTCCGGGCACTTTCTCTTCCAGACATTTACGCAGCCAGGCCATATCGGCCGGGTCGTAAAGCATCATCGCTTCGGCAGGCAGACCATCACGTCCGGCTCGCCCGGTTTCCTGATAATAGGACTCGATGTTGCGCGGGATATCGAAGTGAACCACAAAACGGACGTTGGGCTTGTTGATGCCCATGCCAAAGGCCACCGTCGCCACCACGATTTGCAGATCGTCACGCTGAAACGCTTCCTGCACCCGGCCACGCTGTTCGCTGTCGATACCGGCGTGGTATGCCCCGACGCTGAACCCCCGGCTTTGCAGTCGCGCGGCGGTGTCTTCCACCTTCGCCCGGCTGTTGCAGTAGATAATGCCGCACTTGCCGCGCTGATCCTGAACGTAACGCAGCAGCTGATCGGTGGGTTTAAATTTCTCCACCAGCGTGTAGCGAATATTGGGGCGGTCAAAACTGCTGATCTGGATCAGCGGATCCTGCATATGCAGCAGGTTAACGATGTCGTTGCGGGTGGTTTCATCCGCGGTCGCGGTCAGCGCCATTACCGGTAATTCCGGGAAGCGCTGACGCATCTTGCCGAGTGCGCCATATTCCGGGCGGAAATCGTGGCCCCACTGGGAAATACAGTGCGCTTCATCCACCGCCAGCATCGCCGGTTGCCAGTGCGCCAGACTGTCCAGGAAGTTATCCATCATCAGGCGTTCCGGGGCGATGTAGAGCAGCTTAACCCGACCGGTACGGCAGTCGGCCATCACCGTCTGCTGCTGATCGCGCGTCATGGTGGAGTTGAGATACGCCGCCGCCACGCCGTTCGCCAGCAGCTGATCGACCTGATCTTTCATCAGCGAGATCAGCGGCGACACCACCAGCGTCAGCCCCTCGCGCACCAGCGCAGGGATCTGATAACAGAGCGATTTACCACCGCCGGTGGGCATCACCACCAGACAATCGCGCCCGCTCAGCGCCTCATTAATGATCGTCTGCTGACCGGGACGAAAATGCTGGTAGCCGAAGGTATCCTGCAATACCTGCTGCGCCAGCGCTTCCTGATTAAGAACTGCCGAGGTTGCCACGCGATTCCTGTCTTTCGTTATGGATTAGAACAAGTCGTTAAGTGTTACACCCACACCCAGACGCGTCTGGCGATGGTTGTAATCGATCAGTGATTCACCGTAACCGCTAAACACCTGAGTATAGAAGCGAACGTGCTCAGTGATAGGGTAGCTCCAGCCCAGGGTAGCGCCGCCATAACCGCTGTTCCAGTTATAGTTGCCCTCTACGCTGAAGATATTGTCGCCGAGCTTATAGCCCAGACGGGTGCGGTAGTAACCCATGTATTTGGTGATATCAGGATTATCATCGCTGTTCGCCCCTTCAGGGATACGATACCAGGGTTTGATTTCCGCCAGGAAGTTACCATTCTCTGCCATCAGACGCGCATAGACGCGGTTCCAGCTGCGCGAGGTGGGATCGCTTCGTCCGTTGGATTGGTGATTCAGACCCACTTCGACATCACGCAGTGTCCAGCCCGCCAGCGAATAGTCGGTCGCCCAGCCCAGGAAAATCTGCGGCTCATAGTTGGTCTCGCGGAATGGCGATGACTCAGCGCTATTCGACAGCTGCCACCAGGAACGCTGGGTGTAAGAGGCTGCCAGCACCGAGTTGTCGCCCAGAATACCGCGCCACAGCGGAAACGCCAGGCTGAGCTGGAATTTCACTTCATCTTTGCGGGCATTCTCTCCCCAGTTATAGGAGGAGATCGCCTCTTTATTGAGGTCGCTGGTATAGGTATAAAGCAGATAGTTGTTCTCGTAAGGATAGAGAACAAACGGGTTGTCATGCTTCTCCAGCAGGTTAGCAATAATGCTGCCCTGAACCTGTGGCGCGTCATGAACCTCTTTAATATGGGCTTCATCCGCCTGCGCCAGCGCAGGAAATATCAACATTGCCGCCAGCAAGGCGCGATGCTTACGCATAAAATTCTCCGGTGAGCAGCTGCGTATCAAAGTAACTGAAAGGGTGTCGTAAAAAGCAGGCCATTCTACACGCAAATGGCAGTGAGCATGAGTGCTGATTTCTTAAACTGGAAACACCCTCGCAGGCGGCATAGAATACACAACTCATTCATATTCCGCGCCCCTCTGGCCCGATTTTTTCAGGACACATCATCATGTCATCACCCGTGCTGACACAGCAGGACGCTCGCCAGCTGGTCGGCGAAATTTTCGTTTATCACATGCCGTTTAATCAGGCGCTGGGCCTGGAACTGATGCGCCTTGACGCAGACTACGCAGAGATCAGCTTCAATAACAAAACCATGCTGGTGGGCAACCAGGCGCAGCAGATTCTGCACGGCGGCGTTATCGCGTCGGTACTGGATGTGGCGGCGGGCATGGTCTGCGTCAGTAATGCGTTAACCCGTCAGGAAAGCATCAGCGAAGCGGATCTGCGCCAGCGTCTGTCACGCATGGGTACCATTGATATGCGCGTCGACTATCTGCGTCCCGGACGCGGCGAACGCTTCACCGCCACCAGCAGCCTGCTGCGCGCCGGTAACAAAGTCGCCGTGGCGCGCGTGGAACTGCACAATCAACAGGGCGATTATATCGCCACGGCTACCGCCACCTATCTTATCGGCTAACCACGCCATTGAATGGAACGCATATGGATACGCAACAAACCCGCCAGGGCGTTGGCTTTGCACTGGGCGCTTACTTTATCTGGGGCATTGCGCCCGCTTATTTCAAACTGGTAAAGCAGGTTCCCGCCACGGAAATCATGACGCACCGGGTGATCTGGTCTGCACTGTTTATGCTGTTACTGATTACCCTGAGCCGCAGCTGGCCCGGCGTTCGCAGCGTGTTGCGCCAGCCTAAAAAAGTGCTGCTGCTGGCGCTGACGGCCGTGACTATCGGCGGCAACTGGCTGCTGTTTATCTGGGCAGTCAACAATCAGCATATGCTGGAAGCCAGCCTGGGCTACTTTATTAACCCGCTGATCAACGTGGTGTTCGGCATGCTGTTTTTGCGCGAACGGTTTCGCCGCTTGCAGTGGCTCGCCGTGCTGCTGGCCACCGTCGGTGTGCTGGTGCAGCTGTGGCAGTTTGGCTCGTTACCGATCATCGCGCTGGGCCTGGCGCTGAGTTTTGCCCTGTATGGCCTGGTGCGTAAAAAGATTCAGGTCGATGCGCAGAGCGGCATGCTGATTGAAACTCTGTGGCTGTTTCCGCTGGCGGCGATTTACCTGTTTGGCTTTGCCGACAGCGCCACCAGCCACTTATCCGCCAACCCACTGAGTCTCAACCTGAAGCTGATAGCGGCGGGCATTGTGACCACCATTCCGCTGATGCTGTTTGCGGCAGCCTGCAGCCGTCTGCGACTTTCCACCGTAGGCTTCTTTCAGTATCTCGGTCCGACGCTGATGTTTGTGCTGGCGGTCGCGTTTTACGGTGAGACCATCACGCCAGACAAGATGGTGACCTTTGGCTTCATCTGGCTGGCGCTGCTGGTATTTGTCTGCGATGCGGTGGCGTTTTCATTCCGTTCCCGTTCGCGCATAGCGTGAAATAAAGCGCGCTAAAGCCGGGCCGGTCAGCAGGATGGTAAACAGACGCAACGTCTGCAACGCCATCACAAACGCCATGTTGACCTGGGTTCCTGCCGCAATGATCGCCACCGTGTCCAGCCCGCCTGGACTGGTGGCGAGATAGGCCGTCATCAGATCGATATCCAGCATTCGCGTCAGCATCCACGCCAGCCCGCCACACAACAGCATCAGCCCGAAGATCGAGGCCAGCATCTGCGGCAGCGTGCGCAGTGCCAGCAGAAAAATCGGGCGGGTGAAACGTAATCCCACGCTCCAGCCAATCAGTGCATAGGCCACGGCCAGCAGCCATTCCGGCACCTGTAACACCGCGATGTCGCTACTGTGCAGTGCCGCACCCGCCAGCGCAGGCAGCAGCAGCGCGCCAGAAGGAATGCGCAGTCGTGTGCCCAGCCACGCGCCTGTCAGCATCACCACCAGGGTGACAACAAAGCCATGATTCAGCGGTGGAAACCAGAGCAGCGAGACGCTGTGCGCCTCATCACCCAGCCCGATGCGCGCCACCAGTGCGGCCGCCGAGGCGACAAACAGCACCCGCAGATATTGCATAAATGCGACCAGCCGCACGTCAGCGCCAAAGTCACCCGCCATCGCCACCATGGCCGATGCACCGCCCGGCGACGATCCCCATGCGCCGGTCGGGCCAGGCAGATGACTGAAGCGCACCAGCAGAAAACCTGACAGGCCGCTGGCCGCCAGCGTCAGCAGCAGCACCGTCAGCACGATCGGCCAGTCCTGAATCAGCGGTGCCAGAATCGAAGGCGACAGACTCTGCGCAATCATGCAGCCCAGTACGGCCTGAGCGAGCAGGAACAGCCGTTTATCAATTCGCAGCGTGGCACCCGACAGCCCCATCACTACACCCACAATCATCGGTCCCAGTAACAGCGCAGCGGGCACATGAAAATAGTGCAGCACCGCGCCCAGCAATACTGAGATCAGCAGCAGCAGCGTCCACTGCGCGCGCAACGAAAAAGCGTCCATAAGAAGTTAATAATTTGTAAAAACAGGAGGGTAAGATTACGCAGAAATGGGGACAGGAGCCAGCAGAACGGGCCATCTCAGATGGCCCGTTCTTATTTTAAAGCCAGTTTTTACGTTTGAAATAGAGATAAGGCGCCAGTCCGGCCAGAATCATCAGGCCGATCGCCGCCGGATAACCAAAGCTCCACTTCAGTTCCGGCATAAACTCAAAGTTCATCCCGTAGCTGGAGGCCACCAGCGTCGGCGGCAGAAACACCACGGAGACCACCGAGAAGATCTTGATGATGCGGTTCTGCTCGATGTTGATGAAACCCATCGCCGCCTGCATCAGGAAGTTGACCTTCTGAAACAGTGATTCGTTATGCGGCAGCAGTGATTCGATATCGCGCAGAATTTCACGCGCCTGCTCCAGCTGATTGCCCGGCAAACGTGCTTTGCGTACCAGGAAGTTCAGGGCGCGCTGGGTATCCATCAGACAGAGGCGCACCTTCCAGCCGATATCTTCCAGTTCCGCTAGTCGCGACAGCGCCTGATCGTACTCTTCGCCCTGCTGACCTTCCATGATCACCCGGCTGAGTTTCTCCAGTGCGCTGTAGATGTTCTCGATTTCGTCCGCCAGCTGTTCGATTTTGGTTTCAAACAGGTCAAGCAGCAGCTCAAAGGCATTGCCGTCGATCAGGGTCTGATTACGGGCGCGCATGCGATAGAGACGGAACGCAGGCAGCTCACGTTCGCGCAGCGTGTAGAGACGGCCTTCACGGATGGTGAACGCCACGGTGGAGTTACCGGCGTGATCGTCAGCATCTTCATAGAAGAAGAAGGAGTGGATATGCAGACCATCTTCATCTTCGAAGAAGCGTGCCGAGGCCTCGATATCTTCCAGCTCAGGCCGTGTTGCCAGACTCTGGCCCAGCTCAGATTGCACGCGATCACGTTCGCCCTCTTCCGGCTCGATCAGATCGACCCAGACAGAGGTCGTCAGTTTATCGTTTTCGTCTTCCAGCTCCAGTCGCGTCAGGCGGCTGTGATCCAGTTTAAATGCGCTCAGCATAGCAATACTCCCCATTGCAGACTAAATGGGACAAGGCAGTCCGCCGTTCCTCAACATGGAACGGGCAGCCTGAACACGGAAACAGAGTTTCAGAGATAAATCAGTGCTGACTCGCGACGGAATCAAAAAGGGAGGTCGCTGATAACCGCTAAGGCTACCCGCGTAAAGAGGTAGCCTTAGATGTTATTCCTGGAATCCAGGTCATTGAGCCAGCATCGACTGGGCGTGTCCAAGGCATTGTCCTCTCATGATAATAGTGGGCGCATGTTACGCTGAGACGAAAAAGCCGTCAACCGCACGCTAAAGCGTTTCCAGCTTCGCGTAAGCCGCCACCAGCCACTTGATTCCCTGCCCCTGAAACGCCACCTGAAGACGGCTATGCTCGCCGCTGCCTTCCAGATTAATGATGGTGCCTTCGCCAAATTTTGCGTGATGAACACGCTGACCCAGCGCGAATCCACTGTCATTTTTGGTCACCGGGGCACCCATCCGCTGATGGTTTACCGGACGGCTGACGCTGGCGCGCAGACGCACTTCTTCTATGCACGCTTCGGGCAGTTCGCCGATAAAACGGGACGGCCGGTGATACACTTCCTTACCATAGAGTCGGCGGGTTTCGGCGTAGGTCAGCGTCAGCTTGAGCATCGCACGGGTCACGCCGACATAAGCCAGACGACGTTCCTCCTCCAGCCGGCCACCTTCATCCAGTGACATCTGGCTCGGGAACATGCCCTCTTCCATGCCGACGATAAACACCTGGCTGAACTCCAGCCCTTTTGCCGAGTGGAGCGTCATCAGCTGAACCGCATCCTGCCATTTGTCTGCCTGGCCTTCGCCCGCTTCCAGCGCGGCGTGGGATAAAAAGGCCTGCAGTGGCATCAGATCTTCATCTTCATCCTGATAGCTGAACTGCCGCGTAGCGGTCACCAGCTCCTCAAGGTTTTCGATACGCGCCTGACCCTTCTCACCTTTTTCCTGCTCATACATCAGCCACAGGCCAGAGTCTTTGATGACCCGGTCGGTCTGAACATGCAGCGGTAACTCGGCGGTTTCGGTTGCCAGTGAATCAACCAGTTCACAGAAGCGTTGCAGCGCAGACGCGGCGCGGCCAGCCAGCGCACGGCTTTGCAGCAGTTCACGCGTTGCCTGCCACAGCGTCATCTGACGTTCACGGGCCGTCTGACGCACCACGTCGAGCGTGCGATCGCCCACGCCGCGCGTCGGGGTATTTACCACGCGTTCAAATGCCGCGTCGTCATTGCGGTTCGCCATCAGACGCAGATAGGAGAGCGCATCTTTGATCTCCTGACGTTCGAAGAAGCGCATGCCGCCATAAATACGGTACGGCATACTGCTCTGCAGCAGCGCCTCTTCCAGCACACGCGACTGGGCGTTGCTGCGATAGAGAATGGCGCAGTCGTTAAGCGCGCCGCCGTTCTCCATCCAGACTTTGATGCGGTTAACCACGAAGCGTGCTTCATCCAGCTCATTAAAGGCGCAGTAGATCGAGATCGGTTCGCCATCGCTGCCTTCGGTCCAGAGCTCTTTACCCAGGCGACCATTGTTGTTAGCGATCAGGGCGTTGGCGGCTTTCAGGATGTTATTGGTTGAGCGGTAGTTCTGCTCCAGACGGATCGTTTCCGCGCCGGGGAAATCCTGCAGAAAGCGCTGAATATTCTCGACCTGTGCGCCGCGCCAGCCGTAGATCGACTGGTCATCATCGCCCACGATGATCACCCGGCCGCTGTCGCCCGCCAGCATCCGAATCCAGGCATACTGAATGTTGTTGGTATCCTGGAACTCATCCACCAGCACGTTGGTAAAGCGTTCGCGGTAGTGATTAAGAATGTGTGGCTTGTTGAGCCATAACTCATGGGCGCGCAGCAACAGCTCGGCAAAGTCGACTAAACCGGCGCGATCACAGGCTTCCTGATAGGCCTGATAGATGCGCAGCCAGGTCTGCTCAATCGGATTGCCGTAGCTTTCGATATGCTTTGGTCGCAGGCCTTCATCTTTTTTGCCATTGATGTACCACATGCCCTGACGCGCAGGCCACTGTTTGTCATCAAGGTTCATTGATTTGATCAGGCGCTTGAGCAGACGTAGCTGATCTTCGCTGTCGAGGATCTGAAAATCCTGTGGCAGACCGGCGTCAAGATGGTGGGCGCGCAGTAAGCGGTGCGCCAGACCGTGAAAGGTTCCGATCCACATTCCGCCCTGACTGGTGCCGATCAGATGCTCGATACGGTGACGCATCTCCGCTGCCGCTTTGTTGGTAAAGGTCACCGCCATAATCGAATAGGGCGAGCAGTTCTCCACCGACATCAGCCAGGCAATGCGATGCACCAGCACCCGCGTTTTACCACTGCCCGCGCCTGCCAGCACCAGCAGGTTACTGCGCGGTGCCGCAACGGCAGCGCGCTGATTGTCATTCAAACCATCGAGCAGTTCAGAAACGTCCATAAGCACCGATTACCAAAGAAAAAAACGCCGTCGTCACACTGATTATTCCGCCTGCCGCAAGGCATTATCGCTGCCAGTCAGGCGGCGATACAGGTGCCGGATAAGGGACGGCGGCAAAACAAAAAGTGGAGACGACTGGATAAATTTACAGCCATTATAGCAGTGAGGTGAGTGATGCCAACCGCGAAATTTCGACGTGCGGCAACAGGCGCGCATCCGGGATATGCATCAGGTTGCTCTGTCGCAGGTTAATCCAGCAGGCCTGCAGCCCGCAGCGCAGTGAGCCCGCCACGTCGGTGGTCAGGTCATCACCCACGTGCAGAATATGGTGTGGCGCGATATCAAGGCGTTGCGCGGCAAGCTGATACATATCCTGCCACGGCTTGGCGCGCCCGTCTGGCCCGGCCCGCAGCGTGAAGCGGAAGTATTCTGCAATGCCCATTTTCTCCGGGCAGGCGTTGCCGTTGGTGACCGCCACCAGCGGGATTTTCTCCGCCAGGGCTTTCAGCGTCTGGTGCGTCTCATCCGGCATCTCGACCTGACTCCGCCACTGATGGAAGACCGCCATCACTTCTGCCGCACCCGCGGTAGCTTCAGCGGCAGAGAGGCCGATATTCAGCATCGCCAGCTCAACCGAACGGCGTCGCCACTCCGAAACATCATGATAGATATCAGGTTCTCGCTGCAGCAGCTCATCGCGCAACTGCTGATAATCCTGCGGCGTGAAGTCACGCAGCGCCGGATGAAAAGCCTGCAACGCGGCATGGGACTCCAGGGTGGTACGACGGATGACCGGGTAGTTATCGTAGAGAGTGTCATCAAGGTCGAAGGTCATGGCTTTTATGGCCGACAGCGGACGATAAAACTTCATTCGTTCTTTCCTCGTTTGGCGCGGGGATGCGCAGCGTCATACACCGAAGCCAGATGCTGGAAGTCGAGATGGGTATAGATCTGGGTCGTCGACAGGTTTGCGTGACCCAGCAACTCCTGCACGGCGCGCAGGTCACCGCTGGATTCCAGCAGATGCGTGGCAAATGAGTGTCGTAGCTTATGCGGATGGATATGGCTGGCCACGCCCTGTCTGATGCCCCATTCGGCAAAGCGTTTCTGCACGTTGCGTGGCGAGATGCGGTTGCCGCGCGTCGAAAGAAATAGCGCATCATCCTGGCCGCCAAAGGTTTCACGCAGCGGCAGCCAGTGCTGGATCCAGGCGACCGCCGTGCGACCAATCGGTATCCGGCGCTCTTTGCTGCCCTTACCGACTACCCACACTTCGCCTGAATCGAGATCGACGTGGCGACAATCCATATTCACCAGTTCAGAGAGACGCAAACCGCCGCCATACATCACTTCCAGCATCGCCCGGTCGCGCACCGCCAGCGGATCGCTAAGGTCGATCTCCAGCAGCTGATTTACTTCATCTACATCAATGTTTTTAGGCAGATGGCGCGCTTTACGCGGCGTCATCACCCCTTTGGCCGGGTTGGCAGAAAGCAAACCCTGGCTCACCTGCCAGTCGAGAAAACTGCGCAGGGCGGAGAGCCGCAGCGCGAGGCTGCTGGCGGCCAGTCCGGCGCGACGGCTGCGCGCCGCCATGCTGCGCACCTGCGCCGGTTCCAGCTGCGCCCAGCTGCTGAGCTTCATCTCATCAGCAATCGCCACCAGCGCGGCAAGCTGGCGCGCATAGCTGCTCTGGGTTAACGGACTGAGCTGGCGCTCCACTTTCAGGTAGCGCAGAAATCCGTCGACGGCCTCCTGCAGCGCGCTGCTCATGCGCGTTCAACCCAGCGGGAGAGCAGATCAGGCATCATCTGCGACAGATGCTGCAACAGCAGTGTCCCCATGCCCGATTGATAGTGCTGGCTGTCACGACTGCTGAACACCAGCACGCCGAGATCGCCCTCCTCACCCATTAGCGACATGGCAACCGACCCGATCGCTTTGGCCTGCGGCAACAGCAGCAGCAGTTCCGGCCCATTAATGTTGCCAAGATAGTGATGCTGGTTACCGAAGCGCTGAATACGCAGCGGTTCAAACGCCTGACGCGAGAGGCTCAGCTGAAAGAAATCGGAGGGCGCGCCCAGCAGCCATTTATCACTGAACAGCCGCACATTGGCACCCGCCAGGCCCAGCTCACGCGCCCAGCGATGCAGACGGTTGAGCATATCCTGCAGCGAGTCAGCCGCGGCCAGATGGCTCTCCAGCGACAGCAGACGGTCAAACAGTTCGTGGTTAGCGCTGGCCTGCTCCATCAGCAGCGTGATCTCTTCTTCCAGCCGCTGAATATGGTTGCGTTGCCGCGCCATATGCCATTCGACCAGAGAGACGCTGCCACGCACCGGATGCGGCACGGCCATCTGTTCAACTGCACGGGCATTGCGGATAAAGAAATCGGGATTCTGCCGCAGATAATCACTGACGGCCTGATCGTCCAGCAGAACCGAACTGTCAGCCTGCTCTTCGATATTTTTCATAGATGAATAAACCCATCGTAGACGTGTGTCGCAGGCCCGGTCATATAGAGCGGCTGACCGGCGCCTTTCCAGGTGATGTGCAGCGTTCCGCCAGGCAGGTCGACACGCACTTTGGGTGCCAGAATGCCCTGCTGAATGCCACATGCAACGGCAGCACAGGCGCCGCTGCCGCACGCCTGCGTTTCACCCGCTCCGCGTTCGTAGACGCGCAGGCGGATATGTTCGGGATTGATGATCTCCATAAAACCGACATTGACGCGATCCGGGAAGCGTTCATGACTCTCCAGAATCGGACCCAGCAGTTCAACCTGCGCGGTTTTGACACTTTCGACCTGGATAACGCAGTGCGGGTTGCCCATCGACACCGCACCCAGCATCACCGTCTGTTCGGCCACGCGCAGCAGATAGAGATTTTCGGCTTTGTTGGCACGAAACGGCACCTGCTGAGGCTCAAAGTTTGGCTCGCCCATGTTCACGCGCACCTGGTCGTCAGGCGTGACGGTCAACACCATGCGGCCATTCTGCGTACTGACCCGGATGTCACTTTTGTTGGTCAGCCCTTTCAGCTGAACAAAGCGGGCAAAGCAGCGCGCACCGTTGCCGCACTGTGCGACTTCACTGCCGTCGGCGTTGAAAATGCGATAGTGGAAATCAAGATCGGGATCGTAAGGCGGTTCAACAATCAGCAGTTGATCAAAACCGATCCCCAGATGACGATCGGCCAGCCGGCGGATCAATTCCGGCGAAAAGAAGACGTTTTGTGTCACCGCATCCACAACCATAAAATCGTTGCCGAGACCGTGCATTTTGGAGAACTGCATTTTTTGCTCCGCCGGATAAGCCATCAGATTAGTTCGCTTTTACGCCTGAATTGCCGGTAACCAGCCCGCCGACATCGGCTTTAGAGGCATCCGCTTTCTGGCGGTCGGTTGGGGCTTGTTGTTTCTTCGGCTGATCCTTCGGCGGGAAGTAGAGCGGTCCTTTCAGACCACAACCTGCAAGGCTGATTACTGCCAGTGTCATGGCCAACAGGCTTATTACTTTCTTCATTCTTTATGCTCTTCATGTCCTTTACCTGGATGCTTATCATCGCAGTTGAAGGTGGAAAAGCAACAGGAAATGCCCGCAAATAGCGTGAAGCGGGTGACAAGCCGGGAAGATAGCGGCCACCTGCAGAGCGCAGGCAGCCCGTCAGCATCAGTGCACCTGATAGCGTGGCTGATAGTCGCTGTTGTCGTTGTCAGGCTGCGAGGTACACAGCTGCGTCAGCGTCTGGCTACGGAACGGAATCACCTGGAATCGCTCACCGGTGTTCACAATCTGGTAGAACTGCGGCAGGTTGAAGTTGATAAAGCTTGAACCATAGGTAAAGCGATCGTGCGATGAGGAGTAGAACCGGCTGACGTCGCGCACCAGCTCCTCTTTGCTGCCTTCACAGTGATGATAGACCTCAACCCGATTGGTCTCATCAAGGATGTAGATATTGAAGCCGCGCTCATCAGTGGTGTTTTCAAAGAAGAACTGAATAATGCCTTCGCTGGCATAACCGTTGACCACGGGTGGCAGCGGCGTCTGATTCGTTTCGACTTTGATCGACAGTCCGTGCAGCTTGTTGTTGGAGATCGCGCCATAAAACTCAACCGCGTTTTCCAGCTTCTGCACTGAAACGCTCATGCGTTCAAAGAACAGGCCCCAGGTCTCGCCCGCCATACGCAGCGCTTTAAAGCGACCCGGCTCCTGACGTGTGCTGGAGAGGCGCAGCTCAATGCATTCTGAGACCAGCTGCTGTACCCGCGTCCGAATCAGACCGCGCAGATGCTGGCTGTAGCAGAACACCTCCACCGTATCGGGCGGTGCAGCATCCTGATGCATCTTGCCGAGAATGGTTTTCAGCCCTTCGATCATCGCCTGTTCGCCGCTGAAGTGCAGCGTACGCACCTCATTCCAGGAGTTGCGATAGAGCAGATCGATGCTGCCAATCAGGCACTGCTGCTGCTGACCAAAACTAAAGACATCCAGCTTACGGAAGTCGAAGTGCACCACCTGATTGCGGAAGGCCGCCGTCGGATCGTGTTCAAGGTTAACAATAATCGCAAGGTGCCGGATTTCGCACGGACTGTAGAGCGCTTTTGGCGTCGGCGAGGGCAGACGCAGCGGGAAGTGGCTGGAAACATCGTTAACCAGCTCCTGCAGACGCGCCAGATCGCAAACTTCATTGCCTTTAATATGCAGCCGGGTTTTACGGGTCAGCAGTCCATTGAACCACGCCCACGCCACCAGCTTGTTCAGGTAGCGGTTATATTCCAGCGGTTGATGGCTGATAATCGAATCCATGTCCGGCGCCTGGTTATAGAGATACCAGCCGGAACGGTTGGCGCGGCCAGGCGGCACATGAATAAAGGTCAGATTGGGTTCGGAGAGATCGGGCGAAATCTGCGGATTCACCAGCGTCACTTTGCCCGGCAGCGCTTCAAACGCAGCATACAGTTTACGGGTCAACACACCGATATCCTGCGGGCTGGCGCTGACGCTTAAGTTATTGCGACGGGCAAAGCGGATCAGGTTGCGATAACTCTGCATCATCGCATCCAGCAATTCATTATGGGCTTCGCGCACCCGCTCGATTTTCCACTCAGCGCGATTATCCAGAATGGCAATCTTCTCTTCGTTCCAGCCCCACTCTTTGACCAGCTGCGATAAAATTTCGCGACGCCAGCCGGTGCGGTGCTGATGATCTTCGGTGCTGAGCTTTTCACACACTTTGAGGTAGAAACAGCGACGCACCAGGTCGAGACGCGGCTGATCGTCAACGCTGGTCAGATAGTGCGTAACGCGCTCCAGCATCATGCAGTAAGGATCAAGCCCGAAGCAGATGATTTCACCGTCATGCAGGCGCTGTTTGATATCCATCGCCAGCAGTTGCGTATTCGGGTATTCCCAGCTGTAGGCTTCCAGCAGCAGCGTTTTCAGTACGGCTTTATACGGGGAGTCGATGCTTTTATAGAGTTGCCACAGGCTGGCGCCGAAATACTCTTCCGCCGACAGCGTGCCGAGGCCGCCAAGATCGAGCCACTCATTAGGGGTTAGCACGCCTTTGGCGTAGAGCGACATTACGTAGTCGTCGTAATTGTGCTCTTCTTCGCCCGGCACCATATTCCACAGGATGCGTTTACCCGCCATACGAACTGCCGTACGGTAGAACTCATCCAGCAGTAAAATGTGTTGTGTTGAACCGCAATCTTCACCGCCCAGACTGCCGCTTTCGTTGTGGCGGAAGCGGTTTTCATCAATCAGAAAGAAACTCACCTCTACGCCCATCGAAACGCACCACTTCTGCAGCAGCGTACATTTGCGCTGCAGATTCAGACGCTCTTCATTATCAAGCCAGGATTGATGGCAGACCCAGATATCGAGATCCGAGACGCTGTTCTGGCCGACAGATGAGGTGCTGCCCATAGAATAGATCGCCGTGATCGGCATTTCGCCTTTCGGCGCATCGGCATGACGCAGATCGCTGTCGCCGGTGAGATCGGCCAGCAGCTGACGCTGATTTTCATCAGGCGTGAAGAAGCTGATGCCATGTGGAACGCTACCTTCAAGGTAACCCGGCATCTGCGGATGTTGATAATGTAATAAGGTTGGCAGCAGACTGTAGACGCGCTGAAAAGCGGGTCCCATAGCAGCCAGCGCACGATCAACGCGCAGCTGGTTGATTGCATCCAGTCTCTGTTTCAGTGTCTCAATGTAGAGGTACAAGACGTTTCGCCTGATTGTCCCAGTGTTTAAGCACCCTGTTTCCACACTCTGCCGCTTATAAAGTAAAAAAGTGGGCAGATAATTGCTGGAAACGTGATCAATCTAACACCCTGCAGATTGACCGTAAAGAAAGTTGCGCTACCTGACAGTTTAGCACGTTCTTACCAGCTTCCCGCCTTTTCAGCTCTGGTTCCCACGTTATGGCTTAATAAACCGGCCTGAAACCGCACGCAGGCCGTTTTCAATCCGTTGAAACTGACAGTCTTCACCCAGAGATGATAGGATATTCAGTGAACGATAAAAATGGTTAACAGCATGTTAGACAAAATTTTCAGAATTGCTACAAGACAAAGCCCGCTCGCATTATGGCAGGCACATTATGTACAGCAACGACTCATGAGTGCCCATCCGGGACTGCGCGTTGAGCTGGTGCCTATGGTCACGAAAGGTGACATCATCCTTGATACGCCGCTGGCAAAAGTGGGTGGCAAAGGGCTGTTTGTCAAAGAGCTTGAGCTGGCGATGCAGGATGGCCGTGCCGATATGGCGGTGCACTCGATGAAGGATGTGCCGGTCAATTTCCCGGAAGGTCTGGGCCTGGTAACCATCTGCGAGCGCGACGATCCGCGCGATGCGTTCGTTTCTCATCATTATGACTCTATCGACTCGCTGCCACAGGGTGCCATTGTCGGCACGTCCAGCCTGCGCCGTCAGTGCCAGATTAGTGCGCGCCGTCCGGACCTGGTTATCCGCTCGCTGCGAGGCAATGTCGGCACCCGCCTCGGCAAGCTTGATGCCGGAGAGTATGACGCGATTATTCTTGCTGTCGCCGGGCTGAAACGCCTGGGACTGGAAGATCGCATTCGTCAGGCGATGCCTGCCGAAGTTTCCCTGCCCGCCGTGGGTCAGGGTGCGGTCGGCATTGAATGCCGTCTGGACGACACCACCTTAATTGGCCTGTTGCAGGCGCTGAATCACGATGACACCGAAGTCTGTGTCCGAGCGGAGCGCGCCATGAATACCCGTTTAGAGGGTGGCTGCCAGGTGCCAATCGGCAGTTTCGCGGTGCTGGAAGGCGATGACCTCTGGCTGCGCGGCATGGTCGGCGCACCGGATGGCCGGGTCATGGTCAGCGGCGAACGCCGTGGTCCCCGCGCTCAGGCTGAACAGATGGGTATTTCACTGGCCGATGAACTGCTGAATGGCGGCGCGCGTGAAATCCTGCAGGAAGTTTACCAGGGGCAGCCGCCGGCATGACCATTCTGGTGACGCGCCCGGAACCCGCAGCGGCAGAGCTGGTGTCACGCCTGCATGCCCTTGGCAAACAGGCGTGGAGCCTGCCGCTGATCGAATTTGGGCCGGGCGCTGATCTCACCTCTCTGCCACAAAAGCTCGCCGCACTTCGCCCTGGCGACCTGGTTTTTATCCTTTCTCAGCAGGTTATACATTACGCACAACACACTGTCACAGCATGGCCCGCTGAGCTGGACTATTATGCAATTGGTCGCAGCACCGCCCTGGCGTTTCATACCGCCAGCGGACAGCAGGTGACCTGGCCTCATGCGCATGAAACCAGTGAAGAATTGATCCGGCTGAATACCCTTCAGCAGGTTGCGGGTAAACGTGCGCTGATTCTGCGTGGCGATCCCGGACGCGAGTTGCTGGCTCAGACGTTAACCCGGCGAGGTGCTGAGGTGTCGTTTGCAGCCTGTTATCAGCGCTGCCAGAAGTATTATGATGGACCCGTTGAAGGACGCCGCTGGCGCGATCGCGGTGTCTCCGTGCTGGTGGTGACCAGCGGTGAAATGTTACAACAGCTTTTTTCGCTGTTCCCCGCAGTTGATCGCGAGGAATGGCTGCTCAACTGCCGACTGGTTGTCGTCAGTGAACGTTTGGCTACCCTGGCCGCAGGATTGGGTTGGCAGGATATTCAGGTAGCCGATGGTGCCGATAACGATGCGCTGCTGCGCGCGTTACGCTGAACTTTAACAATGGGATGTGCCACATATGACGGAACAAAAAGACTCCTCCGCCATGGTTGAAGAAACCACCCCAGCGGTCGACCGCTCTCCTTCCAGCAACAGCACACCACCGCGTAATGCGAAAAATGGTGGCATGGTGCTGGGTGCAGTTGCGATTGTCATTGCGCTGGCGATTGGTGCGGGTTTATACCTTAACGGGAAACATCAGGCTGATTTACAGGCACAAACCAATCAGAAGCTGAGCGAACAATTAAGCGCGTTGCAACAGCAGGCCAGCAGCGACAAACAGCAGCTGACTCAGCAACTGAGCGGCGCCGAAACCGCGTTGCAGACAGCCCAGACACAGCAAAACGCGTCAGCAAAAGAGCTGGAAACCCTGCGTGAAAAAGTGGCCGTGATTTCTGGCAACGACGTGCGCAGCTGGTTGCTGGCACAGGCGGACTATCTGGTGAAACTGGCTGGCCGCAAACTCTGGAGCGACCAGGATGTCACCACCGCCGCTGCACTGCTGAAAAGCGCCGATGCCAGCCTGGCCGACATGAACGATCCCAGCGTCATGAATGTGCGTCGTGCGCTGACCCAGGATATCAGTAACCTCTCTTCGGTTACGCAGGTCGATTATGACGGCGTGATCCTCAAACTGAACCAGCTGTCGAACAACGTTGATAATCTGCGTCTGGCCGATAACGACAGCGATGATGCGCCGATGGACAGCGATGGCGGTGAACTGTCAGGTTCCGTGCGCGAATGGCGTCAGAATCTGGTGAAAAGCTGGCATAACTTTATGGATGATTTTATTACCATCCGCCGCCGCGATAACACCGCCCAGCCGCTGCTGGCACCTAATCAGGATGTTTACCTGCGTGAGAATATCCGCTCGCGTCTGCTGATTGCTGCTCAGGCGGTACCGCGTCATCAGGATGAGATTTATAAACAATCTATCGACACCGTGTCCGCATGGGTTCGCGCCTGGTACGACACCAATGATGCCGCTACCAAAGCCTTCCTTGCCCAGCTGGATGAGCTGAGCCAGCAGAACATCAATATGGACCTGCCGGATAACCTGGAAAGTCAGCCGTTGCTGGAACAGCTGATGCAGACCCGCGTCCGGAACCTGTTAGCGCAACCTTCTGCCGCTGCTAATCAGCAGGGAGGCTAAGCATGCTTAAGGTATTTATCCTCTTTATCCTGCTGATTGCTGGCGTAGTGCTGGGACCGATGATTGCCGGTCATCAGGGTTACGTGCTGATTCAGACCGATAACTGGAACATCGAAACCAGCGTCACCGGCCTGGTCATTATCCTCATCCTCAGCCTGCTGGTGATTCTGGCCGTGGAATGGCTGCTGCGCCGCGTGCTGCACACCGGCGCGCGTACCCGTGGCTGGTTTACCGGACGTAAACGCCGTCGCGCCCAGCGTCATACTCAGTCGGCGCTGATGAAGCTGGCAGAAGGCGATCACCGTCAGGTGGAAAAACTGCTTTCTAAAGATGCCGATCACGCTGATGTGCCAGTGGCGAACTACCTGCTGGCAGCAGAAGCTGCGCAACAGCGTGGTGATGAAATCCGTGCCAATCAGCATCTTGAACGTGCTGCAGAGCTGTCGGAGAGCAACACCATTCCGGTAGAAATTGCCCGCGCACGTATTCAGCTGGCACGTAACGAAGATCATGCTGCGCGTCATAGCATTGACCGTCTGCTGGAAGTGGCACCGCGTCATCCTGAAGTGCTGCGCCTGGCCGAACAGGCGTATGTCCGTACTGGTGCCTGGAGTGCATTGCTGGATATTCTGCCCGCCATGCAGAAGGCGCAGGTCGGCGATGAGCTGCATCGTGATGCATTACAGCAGCAGGCCTGGCTGGGTCTGATGAATCAGGCGATGGCCGACCAGGGCAGCGATGGGCTGAAGCGCTGGTGGAACGATCTGAGCCGCAAAACCCGTCAGGAAACGACGCTGCAGGTGGCCATGGCGGATCATTTGATTGAATGCAACGATCACGACACCGCGCAATCGATCGTGCTGGAGGGCCTCAAGCGTCATTATGACGATCGTCTGGTACTGCTGATGCCTCGCATCAAAAGCGGTAATCCGGAAGCGCTGGAGAAAGTTCTACGCCAGCAAATCAAACAACACGGCGCAACACCGCTGCTGCACAGTACGCTGGGGCAGTTGCTGATGCGTCATGGTGAATGGCAGCAGGCTGCTGAGGCACTGCAGCAGGCGCTGGCACAGCGTCCTGACGCGTTTGATTATGCATGGCTGGCGGATGTTTATGATCGTCTGCGTCGCCCGGAAGAAGCGGCGAAGATGCGTCGTGAAGGGTTGTTACTCACACTGAAGAACAATCCCAACGCCTGATCCTCTTTTCATACCTGATAAAGCCGGGCTTGCCCGGCTTTTTTGTGCCCGCAATCTGCCAGCACGCTTTCGCAGGCAAAAAAAAACACCTGCCAGTGGCAGGTGCAAGATCAGGTCGGTAAGACAACCGGGAGGTACCTGACTCAACGTGGTGTCTGTTAACCCTGTAAGACTTTCGCGATACAGGCAGGCAGACAACAGGTACCTAAAATTGGCTCTGCATCATTCCCAGGTTTATGTAGCATCAGCAGACATAAGAGGTGGAATGAGCATCTACAGCAGAAGTATTGCACAAGCCGTGCCAGGTTTATGATTATTTTTAAAATCACAATAAATCAGTAGGTTAAAGAATTAGCTCAAAGCTTCATTCAACAGGCCTGTCGGAAAATGTCGGTATCCAGCGACAGCTGGCATTTTCTCTGTCTCTGAATGGAGACAGCAAGGTCAATCTCTCTATAAGCTCAATAATAACAATGACTTATTTGTCGGCAATTCACGACGCAGCTGCTACTGTTTAAGCAACTTTATCTGACAACTGGCGAAATCAAGGGTGAGCTGGCATCAAAGGATTAGCTAACAAGCAGCCCGCTCTCACTGCTGTGCGGGCTTCAGGGAGCATACGCCTTTCGCAAAGACGCAAAAGACGCCATCCCTGGCGGGCTCAGCGCGGGCGATTACGCACCTCATCCCTGAGGTGCGCCCGTAGCCGGGCCAACGCTTTGCGTTGTTCAAAAACGCTCCTGGCGTTTTTATCCGGGCGGCGCGATGCTCTGACCACAGGCGTATGCTCCCTTCGCTTCACGTCTGGCACACGCATCAGGTACTTACATTAGCGCTTAAGACGGCTGATAGCCCAAGCCAGAGTCAATCTGGCCGCAATGCATAAGCTCAACGCGCAGGGAATACGGTCAGAGGAGGAAAGCGTCCCGCGCCAGGGACGGCGCGGGCCGAGCGGCCATGGATGGCATTAGCGCCTTTCCGATCTGACCGTATTTCCTTCGCAGGCTCGGATTTACAGCTACGCTGCCCCTCTGCACCCTACCCAAATCTCCCGCAGAAATTCTCATCCTCTTATCTGCAGACGAAAAAAAACCTGTCTTTTCAGACAGGTTTCTAAAATGGTCGGCGAGAGAGGATTACTCTGCTCTGCGAGCAGCGCCCTGCGGGCCGTTGCTGAAGCAACGTTGTCTCGCTACGCTCGGCTCAAACCTCCTTCGGAGGTCCTCATCCTCTTTTCTGCAGACGAAAAAAAACCTGTCTTTTCAGACAGGTTTCTAAAATGGTCGGCGAGAGAGGATTCGAACCTCCGACCCACTGGTCCCAAACCAGTTGCGCTACCAAGCTGCGCTACTCGCCGATTTTTTTAACTGTTTTGCCTGGTGCGAAGAGAGGGACTTGAACCCTCACGTCCGTTAAGACACTAACACCTGAAGCTAGCGCGTCTACCAATTCCGCCACCTTCGCGTTTCCCAGCAAAATCTGGGGTGGCTAATGGGACTCGAACCCACGACAACTGGAATCACAATCCAGGGCTCTACCAACTGAGCTATAGCCACCACAATACTTAATGTCACAAGTTAAAAACCTGCAGCATTTAAATCTCTACTGCCAACCGCGGTAAATCAACCACCGAAGCTCATGCGCACAAACGATATGGCGCGCCCGACAGGATTCGAACCTGAGACCTCTGCCTCCGGAGGGCAGCGCTCTATCCAGCTGAGCTACGGGCGCGTAGCGCCGTTGCGGATGTGCATACTAGAGATAAGCGCCCATCGTGTCTAGTGCTTTTTAAATAAAAAGACGTGTTTGATTACGCTTTGTGCATTTTGTCGACAAATAGTGCATTTCCTCTCTCACAACGCGTAAAAATGCGGCATTTATCAGCAATATCAGAGATCGCCACGCCAGTGATAGCGCAAATATTTAAGCAGTTTTAATTGCCGGCGCAGGCGGCCAGGCTGCCGAATCAGACGATAGAGCCACTCCAGCCCCAACCGCTGCCAGATCTCAGGCGCTCGCTTCACATGGCCGGTGAAAACATCGTACGTTCCACCCACGCCCATATAGAGCGCATCAGGCCAGTGCGCACGGCACGCCAGCATCAATAGCTCCTGACGGGGCGACCCCAGCGCTACAGTCACCAGCTTCGCGCCGCTGGCCGCAATCCGGGCAAACAGCGCATCCTGATCGGCTGGCGCAAAATAGCCATCCTGCGCCCCGACAATATTCACATTCCACTGACGACGTAGCTTATCGCAGGTTTCATCCAGCACCTGCTGACGACCGCCGATAAGAAATACAGGCGTCCCTTCCCGCCCGGCGCGTTCCATCAGCGCTTCCCATAAATCAGCACCCGCAATGCGCTGCACCGACGCGTGTGGATACTTTTTACGAATCGAGCGCACAATGCTGATGCCATCGGCGTATGCATATTCCGCCTGCGCTAACAGCGTACGTAATCCCTCATCCCGCTCAGCGGTCAGGATCTTCTCCGCATTAATCGCCACTAAAATACCGCTGCGTACGCTGTGCGGCGGCATCAGAAAATTCACCGCCGACGGCATGTTTTCGAAGCCATACAACTCAACGCCGCGAATCCGGTACTGCGGCGTCTCAGTTAACTTTGTCATATCTTCCGTCAATCCCAGAGGCTACTCAGAGCGGGCTGTGCAACACCCGCCTGCTGCGGTCGCGAATCAAACCTGCGCGATCCAGTAACCAGAAAAGTAATTTAGCCATGCCCAGACAGGCAGCAAAAATGATGCAGAAAAACACCACGCGTGAACCGAACGCATCAAGGCCTTCGCGTGCCAGCACGATCATGTTAAAGACCGCGCCAAAACAGAAGCTTTGCAGGATGGCGCCGGTGTAACGGTTGGTCTCAAGACAGCCACGCTGATAGATTGCATCAAAGGCTTTTATAATCATCCCTACCGCGACCGCACCGATCGGAATCGCCCAGACGCCGCCCATCACCACCAGCGACCCTATCAGCGTGGGTGAAATCGCCAGGCCAGAATGGTTGTTCAGCACTTCCCAGGTGAAGTAGTTAGCACTGTTTAACACTGCCAGCGGCCGATCCGGCCAGAGCCAGGTCGGAATGAAAACGTAGAAATCACGCCACAGCGGTGCCAGCCCCTGAAACTCAATTCTGGCGTAGTTATCCAGCAGCAAGGCGAGATTCTCCCACGGCGAGAAGGTATCACGCGTCAGATAGAGGAAAGTATAAAACGCTTCATCGCCCATAACGTCGAGGTTATAGCGGCGCAGTGCCAGCCAGAACATTCCTGCAATCGCCAGCACGCCCGCCGTTGCCAGCATCCACAAAGTGATCCAGCCACGGGTAATCCCGATAAACAGGAACAGGGCAAACGCAATAATGATATTGGCTCGGGTACCGCCCACCAGCGCGTAGGTCAGTAAACCAAAGGCAACGGTCACCACCAGGAACAGCAGCCAGTTGCGGCGCGTCGGGCTCAAAAAGTAGGGGATCAGCATCGCCGGAATAAAGAAATAGAAGAAGCGCTTAAGCGCTACACCCGACACTTCACTGGAGAAAATCTGGTTATAGGCGGTCAGGCGGAACAGCAGAAAACCGTTATGAATGAAGAACACCGTCACGGTACCCAGCGCCACCAGCGCCAGGATCACGCAGGTCAGATGGGTTTCGACGCGATTCATCTGCAGCCAGGGCTTCGCCGGAGACGCGCTGGCGGGTTTCAGCCGCACTTTATAGCTGACGTAATAAATGGCGTAAAACGCCGTGGCCGACAGCAGCGCCTCCAGCAGGTTCTCAACCGGCACCACTTCAACATTAAAGCGAAACACCAGCACGGAGGTCAGCGGGAAGCCGAAGTAAAAGGTCAGTAAGAACAGCAGCGTGAAGAACAGATGAAAGTTAAAACGGACGCGCTTAAACTCCCGCCAGGTCAGGGTCAGAATAAAAACCAGCGACAGCAGATAGACCACCAGCAGGCCGCCAAACTGCATAAGACTCATGACAACTCCCCTTCGCTGAGCTGTAACGCGGCTCGCCAGCCCGCCAGATAACCCGGCGCAAAAAAGGCGATAGCCTGTTTATCACAGCTCATCAGCTGACGACGTGCCTCGGCGATCACCGCAGGCGACAGCGTATCTTCGCTGAACAATACCGGAAGCTGCTGCTCTGCCACATCACGCCAGAATGGATTTTTGCGGGTCAGGACAAACGGCACGTTGGCCTGGATCAGCAGGCAGAGTGTTCCCACCCCTTGCTGACGTTCAAACATAAAATAGCCGATATGGCAGCGCGCCAGCAGGGCTAAGTAATCATCAAACGCCAGGTTTTCACGCATCAGATTCACCTGCCCGTTCGGGAACAGCGCATCGGCAGTGGCCTGAATGAGGCTGATATAAGCCTCATTACCTGGCGGATAGCCCAAAGGGACCTCGATACGCACCTGCTCGCCAAACTGCGCGTGAATCGCTTTTAAGCCTTCGATATGCCGGTTACTCGGATCGCCCGAGTTTCCCAGCAACAGCGTAAAAGGCTCCGACGGGACAGATTCAACGGCTGCAGCGGGCATTCTGGTGGGAAAATAGAGCAGTGAACCGGGTACGCGCCGATGGCGCTGCTGATAGTGATGCAGATCGCCACGGGTCGCAAAAACCTGTGCAACACGCCCCTGCGCTATCCGGCGAACCAGATAGAACAGGCGGAACTTCAGGCTGCGCGAATCTTCATAAAGATCGGCGCCCCAGACGTGCCAGAACAGCTGTGAACGACGCAGCTTACCGCTGAGTAACGCCAGCCAGATCCACGGGTTAAACTGTCCGTGGCAGAAAAAACGCTGCTGACGATTTCTGGCGCGCTGCAGTACCGCCTGCGCCAGCGCTTTCTTGCTGGTAAAGCACTCGATCTGCAACGCACTGAACGGCGTCAGGCTCTCGGGCTGCTGCGTCACCACCATAAAATGGCGTGGCGCAGCCGCAGGCTGCTCAACGCTGAGTACGTCGTTGAAAAAGCGCAGCACCGTAAGATTGTGGTGGGGAATGTCCGATCCCAAAACGTGAATTAAAGTCATTTTTTCCGGCAGTAAACAATAAAAGCGCCACAACACAGGGCAAAGTAAGCCATATAGGTAAACATATAGGCCTGCGCCGCACCCGCCGCGCCATGTAACGGGATCAACCAGCGTGAAAACAGCGTCAGCAACAGGAACTGGCTGATTTCAGTCAGAACATAAAAGCGCAGCGAGGCTTTGGCGATAACCAGATATCCGAAAACATAGGCGCCGACCTTAAAAACATCGCCGCACAGCTGCCAGACAAAGAGATCGCGCATCCCGCGAAACGCTTCAGAGAACAGCAGGCTGATGGCGAAATCGCGCAGTACCCAGACACCCAGGCTGGCAACCGCTACGGCGGGCAGGACAAAGCGCAGTGCACGGCCAATCTCGCGCGCGATGTCGCGTTTGTTATCCAGCCGCGCCAGCGTCGGCAGCAGCCAGACGCTAAACGTCGCGGTAATAAATTGCAGATAGGCATCGGAAATGCTGGTGACGCCCTGCCACAATCCGACCTGTGCCCAGCCCTGCTGCTCCGCCAGCAGATTACGCATCAGCACCCAGGCGACCGGCAGGGTCACGGCGGTGATCAGCGCCATCAGGGTATATTTTGCCAGATTACGGGCCAGCTCAGGATGCCATTGCGGTCGCAGCCAGCTAAGCGGCAGCGGCGCACGGCGTTTCAGCATCAGGAGTGCAGGCAGCAGCAGCAAAGCCGGTACCAGCGCCAGCCCGGTCAGCGCGCCCTGATAGCCGCCCAGCCACCAGCAGAGCAGATAGCCCGCCACGCCAATCAGGCTGCCGAGAATCAGCGCCAGCGCATTACCGCGCGCGTCGCGATAGCCCTTCAGCAGTGCAAGGGTAAAGTTGGCCCAGGCGATGCCGAGCTGAAGAAAGGCCACCACGCGGATGACGCCCTGATAGCGGTCGTGACCAAACAGCGCGATGCTGATGGGTGCCGCCGCCAGCAGAAACAGCAGCGCCAGCACACCGGAAAAGCCCAGTACCATGGTTGATGCCGTGCCCACCATCGCCCGCAATTGCTCGGGCTGCTGCTGATACTGCGCCACATAGGTGGTGACGCCATTAAAGATGCCTGCGCCCGCCAGCACGCCCAGCACGGTGATCAACTGACGGAAGTTCCCCGCCTGCCCGACACCCTCGGGTCCGAAGCTGACCGCCAGCAGTTTGACGACCAGCAGGCCGGCCACAATTTTTACCAGCGTGGACGATGCGGTCCACACTGAGGCTCTGGCTAATGACATCAGGAAAAGAAGCTCAGCAGTGAGCTGATAATCGTGCTCTGATTGTTATCCGACAGGTTATAAAACAGCGGCAGACGCAGCAGGCGTTCACTTTCCCGCGTGGTAAAGCGATCGTCGCCGACAAACTGCGAGAACCGCTCACCGGCGGGCGAACTGTGCAGCGGAATATAGTGAAACACCGTCAGTATCTCGGCTTCTTTCATCCAGTTTATCAGCGCCTGACGATCGTCCTGATCGCGCAGTTTGATGTAGAACATGTGCGCATTGTGTTCACAGCTGGCGGGGATCACCGGCAGGCTGATGCGTCCCTGAGCCGCCAGCGGCTGCAGCGCATCGTAGTAACGCTGCCAGATGCGTAACCGCTGCTGGTTGATACCTTCAGCGGCTTCCAGCTGCGCCCAGAGATAGGCTGCCTGCAGATCGGCCATCAGATAGCTCGATCCCATATCGCGCCAGGTGTATTTATCGACCTGACCCCGGAAGAACTGGCTGCGGTTGGTGCCTTTTTCCCGCACGATCTCGGCGCGCTCGACCAGGCTGGCGTCGTTAATGAGCGTCGCGCCACCTTCGCCGCCGGCGGTGTAGTTCTTGGTTTCGTGGAAACTGAAGCAGCCAATATGACCGATGGTGCCGAGCGCACGACCTTTGTAGCGTGACATCACGCCCTGCGCCGCATCTTCAATCACAAACAGCTTATGCTTTGCCGCCAGCGCCATAATGGTGTCCATTTCACAGGCCACGCCTGCGTAATGCACCGGCACAATGGCGCGGGTTTTTTCAGTGATGGCCGCTTCGATCAGCGTTTCATCAATGTTCATGGTGTCCGGGCGCACATCGACAAACACAATGCGGGCGCCGCGCAGCACAAAGGCGTTGGCGGTAGAGACAAAGGTGTAGCTCGGCATAATCACTTCATCGCCGGGCTGCAGATCGATTAACAGCGCCGCCATCTCCAGCGAAGCGGTACAGGAGGGGGTCAGCAGCACTTTTTTGCTGCCAAAACGCTGCTCCATCCACTGCTGACAGCGACGGGTAAATCCACCATCGCCGCACAGCTTGCCGCTGTTCATCGCCGACTGCATATACTCAATTTCTGTGCCCACAATCGGGGGCGCATTAAATGGAATCATGACCTTTCCTGTAAAACCAGTACGCGGTGCTGTCGAGCCGGGCACCGCTGCGTAAATAGAGGCGCATCGCCGTGAGATTGCTGAGCTGGGTAGCAACCCGAAGCTGAGCCAGCTGTCGTACCCGCGCCCAGTCTGCCGCCGCCAGCATCAGTCGCTGACCCAGCCCCTGGCCCTGCGCGTCGGGCAGTACGCCCAGCAGGCCAATGCGGGCATCGCCATCCACCGCGCGCAGCGAAACAAATCCCTGCAGCTGACCCGCGGCATCGCTTGCCACCAGACACTGATCGTCAAACGCCCCGCGTACCGCATTTTCAATCCACTGCGCATAGAAGCGTCCGCTGGCGTCCGGCGCATACCAGGGCGCGCGAAAACGACTCTGGCTGAAGAGCTGTGAGGCAGCATCGCGCAGTAGCGGGATCTGGGCTTCGCGCGCAATGCGAATTCCCGCCTGCCGTTCAGTCTGTTTCAGCGCCAGCGTCAGATCTGCTTCGCCTTCTGCCAGCCGGAACTGATGCTGCTGCAGCGTATCAATCAGTGCCGTCTCGCTGGCAGCGACTTTTATCTGCATCAGCGCACAGGGATGACGCAGCGCCTGTTCCAGCGGAATCTCACCTTGCGGCTCCAGCCGCACAGTATTAACACCGAAGAATGCGCTCTCCCAGTTAAGGGGATTAATATTGACGTGGACGGGCATGTAATAAATCCAGCAGGTATTGGCCGTAGCCGGTTTTTGTCAGCGCTTCACCCGCGGCCCGCAGCTGGTCATCACTCAGCCAGCTGTTACGCCAGGCAATCTCTTCCAGGCAGGCAATTTTGAAGCCCTGACGTTTTTCCACCGTCTGCACAAACATGCTGGCTTCCACCAGGCTGTCGTGCGTGCCGGTATCCAGCCAGGCAAAACCTCGTCCCAGCAGTTCGACCGTCAGCTCACCACGCTCCAGATACATCTGGTTAATGGCCGTGATTTCCAGCTCGCCCCGCGCTGAGGGTTTCACCTGTTTCGCGAATTCAATAACCTGATTGTCATAAAAATAGAGCCCGGTTACTGCCCAACGCGATTTCGGCTGCTGTGGTTTCTCTTCAATCGAGATCGCTTTGAAGTTATCGTCAAACTCCACCACGCCGAAACGTTCCGGGTCCATGACCTGATAGCCAAACACCGTTGCGCCACGATTCTGTTCAACAACTTTCCGGAGCTTGGGGCTGAAGCCCTGGCCAAAATAGAGGTTATCACCCAGAACCAGGCAGCAATTATCCTCGCCGATAAAGGATTCGCCGATGATAAAGGCCTGCGCCAGCCCATCGGGACTTGGCTGCACCGCATAGCTGAGGCGTATCCCAAATTCACTGCCATCGCCCAGCAGACGTTCAAACTGCGCCCGGTCTTCCGGCGTGGTAATTAACAGGATGTCGCGAATACCCGCCAGCATCAGCACGGAGAGCGGATAGTAGATCATCGGTTTGTCGTAAACCGGCAGAAGTTGCTTTGATACTGCACGGGTTATCGGGTGTAACCGCGTGCCCGACCCTCCCGCTAAAATGATGCCTTTCATCGCTGCTCCTTACGCGGGTTTATTGCGATAAGCCAAGGCGTTCGCCCTGATAGCGGCCATCCAGAATAGCCTGCCACCAGGTGGGATTGGCCAGATACCATGCCACGGTTTTACGCATGCCGCTTTCAAAGGTTTCCTGCGGTACCCAGCCAAGTTCATGCGCAATTTTACTGGCATCAATGGCATAGCGCTGATCGTGACCGGGGCGGTCAGTGACATAGGTAATCAGGTCGCGGTAATGCGCCAGCCCGGCAGGTTTCTGCTCTGCGGCCAGCTCTTCAAGCAGGCTGCAGATAGTTTCAACCACCTCAATATTGCGTCGCTCGTTATGGCCGCCAATATTATAAGTTTCGCCTGGCTTGCCATGGCTGACCACCTGATAGAGTGCGCGGGCGTGATCTTCGACGTAGAGCCAGTCACGAATCTGCTGTCCGTTGCCGTAAACCGGTAAGGCTTTCCCGGCCAGCGCATTGATAATGGTCAGCGGGATCAGTTTCTCCGGGAAATGGCAGGGGCCGTAGTTATTTGAACAGTTGGTGACCAGCGTGGGCAGACCGTAAGTTCGCAGCCAGGCCCGCACTAAATGGTCGCTGCTGGCCTTGCTGGCGGCGTAAGGACTGCTTGGCGCATAGGGTGTGGTTTCGGTGAAGTAAGCCTGGCTGTCGTGCAGATCGCCAAAGACTTCATCGGTCGAGATATGGTGGAACAGAAAGGCGGTTTTGCGCGCGTCATCCAGGTTTTGCCAGTAAAAACGCGCGGCTTCCAGCAACTGATAAGTCCCGACAATATTGGTCTCGATAAAGGCTACCGGCCCGTCAATCGAACGATCCACATGGCTTTCAGCCGCAAGATGCATCACACAGTCTGGCTGATGACGGGCAAACACCTGATCAAGTGCCGGGCGATCGCAGATATCGACCTGCTCAAAATGAAAGCGGGGCGAGTCGGCAACGCTGGCGAGTGACGCCAGATTTCCGGCGTAGCTGAGTTTATCGACCACCACCACCTGATGTTCGGTTTCTGCGATCAGAAAGCGCACCAGTGCAGAACCGATAAAACCGGCACCGCCCGTGATCAGAAAACGCCTCATCGCCACACACCTTTGGTGTCGACAATCCAGTTCTGCTGAACGCTGGCGCCATCAATGGCGCGGAAGGCACGGTGATCGACCAGCATCACCAGAATATCGGCCTGTTCCAGCGCCTGCCCGGCAGAGACCAGCACGGCTTTGTCGGCCAGTGCGTCAGCAAGCTGCTCAATATGGGGTTCAACCACCCAGGTAGTGCCGCTGTGCCACTCTGCAATTTTCTGTGCCACGCCCACCGCCGGGCTTTCGCGCAGGTCGTCAATATTGGGTTTAAAGGCCAGGCCAAAGCAGGCGATGGTGATATCGCTGGCGCGCTTGCCGGTCTGTGTCAGGCAGTCCGCCAGCGCGGTTTTCACCTGGTCCAGCACCCACTGCGGCTTGGCGTCATTGACCTCGCGCGCGGTGCGGATCAGGCGGGCTAATTCAGGATTCTGCGCCACGATGAACCAGGGATCGACGGCGATACAGTGACCGCCGACGCCTGGGCCCGGCTGCAGAATGTTGACGCGCGGATGGCGATTCGCCAGCGCAATCAGCTCCCAGACGTTAATCCCCTGATCGGCACAAATCAGCGACAGCTCATTGGCAAAGGCGATATTCACGTCACGGAAGCTGTTTTCTGTCAGCTTACACATCTCGGCGGTTCGGGCGTTGGTTTCAACGCATTCGCCTTTTAAAAACAGCCGATAAAGCTCGCTGGCGCGGGCGGAACAGGCTGGCGTCATGCCGCCAATCACCCGGTCGTTGTTAATCAGCTCAACCATCACCTGACCAGGCAGCACGCGCTCCGGACAGTAGGCCACAAAAATATCGGGCGTATCACCGTGCTGAGGAAAGCGCAGGTCGGGACGCGCCGCCGCCAGCCAGTCGGCCATCTGTTCGGTGCTGCCCACCGGTGAGGTCGACTCCAGAATCACCAGGTCGCCCTTTTTCAGTACCGGCGCAATCGACTCCGCCGCGGCTTTCACAAAGCGCAGATCGGGCTGATGCTCATCTTTAAAAGGGGTCGGTACGGCGATAAGAAAAGCGTCGGCGGCTTCCGGCTGCGTGGTGGCGCGCAGATCGCCACGCGTAACAGCCGCATGCACCACCTGATCTAAATCGGGTTCCACGATATGGATCGCGCCACGATTGATGGTTTCAACGGCGCGCGCATTGATATCCACGCCCACCACTTTTTTTCCCTTTGAGGCAAAAACGGCTGCCGTCGGCAGCCCAATGTATCCCAGTCCAATCACGGAGATGGTTTCAAAACTCATAATTCGGCTCGGTTATCTTTTAAGGCTTGTAAAATACGACCACAGGCTTTGCCATCGCCATACGGATTATGGGCGTGGCTCATCGCCTGCCAGGCAGCGTCGTCAGTCAGCAAGGTACTGACCTCCGCCACGATTCGGGCGATATCGGTCCCCACCAGTTTGACGGTGCCGGCGTCGACCGCTTCAGGCCGCTCGGTGGTGTCACGCATCACCAGCACCGGTTTACCCAGCGAAGGCGCTTCCTCCTGAATGCCACCGGAGTCAGTGAGGATGAGCCAGGCGCGGTTCATCAGCCAGACAAAAGGCAGATACTCCTGTGGTTCAATCAGAATGATATTCTCAATGCCGCTGAGAATCCGGTTTACCGGCTCGCTGACATTGGGATTAAGGTGCACCGGATAGACAATCTGCGCCTCGGGATGCTGGCGGGCAATCTGCGCCAGCGCGCTGCAGATACGTTCAAAGCCGCCACCAAAGCTTTCGCGACGATGTCCGGTGACCAGCACCAGTTTCTTATCCGGGTCGAGAAACGGATAGCGCGCCGCCAGTTGTGCATTCAGATTGCTGTCATCCAGCACCCTGTCGCGAACCCACAGCAGCGCATCAATGACCGTATTGCCGGTCACGATAATGCGCGCATCGGGCAGATTTTCCTGCAACAGATTCTGACGCGATCGGGAGGTGGGGGTGAAATGCAGATGGGCAAGATGACCGGTAAGTTTACGGTTACCCTCTTCCGGCCATGGCGAGGCGAGATCGCCGGTACGCAGACCGGCCTCCACATGCCCGACCGGAATCTGATGATAAAATGCCGCCAGGCTCGCCGCCAGTGTGGTGGTGGTGTCACCATGCACCAGCACGATGTCCGGTTTGAAGTCGAGCAGGACGGTTTTCATGCCCTCTAAAATGCGGCAGGTGATCTCGGTCAGCCCCTGCTCGGGACGCATAATATTGAGATCATAGTCCGGCTGCAGCTTGAACAGGCGCAGCACCTGATCGAGCATTTCGCGATGCTGTGCGGTGACGCACAGTCGCGATTCGAAAGCGGGATCCTGCGCCAGCGCCTGAACCAGCGGTGCCATTTTGATCGCTTCGGGACGAGTACCAAATACCGTCAGAACTTTCACACTGTTTCTCTCACTCATGCGTGTCTGACATCAGACGCGGACGACGTGCCAGCGCCACTCCCGCGCCTGTTAATGCCCCAATGGCACCCCACATAATCATCATGAACAGACGTCGCGGACTGTCACGTGATACCGGCTCTTCCGGCGTACGCAGATAACGGTAGGTCTGGAACTGGCTGTTCAGTTTTGGCCCGGTCTGCAGCGTGGTCAGCATTGCTCTGTTCTGATCATAGCTGATATCAAACTCCGGACCGGTAGCGCGCAGCGTATCCAGTTGTCCCTGTAAAACCGGCTGGCCCAGCAGAAACAGGTCGCTGTCTGCCAGATTTTCACCCGCTTCACGCGTCTGTTTCTCATTGATGCCCTGCTGGCTGGCGATCTTCAGCGCCTGCTCCAGTCGATGCTGCTGGCGCTGAAACACCGCATTAGCCACATCTTCCTGACGTTTCACCTGCGCCTGCAACTGGTCGGTACGTGCCCGCCAGGCACCTTTTAGCTCATCATTCAGATGACGCGCGGCGCGCTCACTGGCATAGGCGATGTACTGACGCAGCAGATTATTGGCGTCGCCTGCGGTTTCCGCTTTCAGTTTGACGTTATCGGGCAGGTTATGTGCCGCGTCAGCGGGCGTGAACAGGATATTGCCGATCATATCGTCGAGCAGCGCGGCATCATTATGCGCATTGCCGGTTTTACGACTCTTGTAATAATCCGTTTGCTGCCAGAACTCACGACGCGTATCCCAGGAGGCGAGTTGCATGGTGAACTCCTGATAAACCTGATCCATCACCGTAGGTGAAGGTGCGGCCAGGGTTAAGGCGTTGTTGCGCACATCCAGATTGGTCAGGAATTGCTGCTGCGCATAGTAAGAACCCAGCATGTTCACCGTCGGACGATCGGTGATCGCCGTGGTGCTCCAGACCTGTTTCAGCAGCAGCGTGGCCAGCCAGGCGACCAGAGCAAACAGCAGCGCCAGCCCGATAATCCAGCGCTTGCCACGCCATAAACGGCAGCAAAAGCTGCGAATATCCAGTTCGTTGTCCACAACGTCAGAAGGCATGGCAGAGGTATCCTTTATCAGCTCTTTTCAGGGTAATTTGTTTTTTGCTTCGCGATGATGGCTCAGACGGCGCTTAATGCGGCGGACACGTCGCGCCACGCGCCATGCATGTTTGAGGCAGTAGCCGTAAACCATAAACGCGCCCAGGAACAGCAGCAGCATCACCCACTCCGGGATAAATGCCAGATATTCGCCCAGCACACCGATACCGGCGAGAATAGCCGCCGCAACGGTAATCAGTACAAAGGCCTGACGGGAGGTAAAGCCGGCACGCATAATCAGATGGTGGATGTGCTGACGGTCAGCCGAGAACGGACTCATGCCTTTACGCAGGCGACGATACATAATCGCCACCATATCCATCAGAGGAATGGCAATAAGCCACAGTGCGGTAACGGGCGTGATGGGATGGCTCAGACCCTGCGTCGTTTCCAGCAGAATCCAGATAATGGTGAACCCGATCATGGTGCTGCCGGCATCGCCCATAAAGACTTTGAAGCGACGGCCAAGGAAGCCGAGGTTAAGCAGAATATAGGGCAGCGTGGCGGCAATCATCGCAAAACACCACATCGCGAGGCTGGTCTGGCCGTCGAAGTAGAGGATGATCCCCATGGCGGCAAAAGTGACCGAGGAGAGTCCGCCCAGCAGACCGTCGATCCCATCCACCATATTAAAGGCGTTTATCGCGGCCCAGACGGCAAACAGCGTCAGCACATAGCCGAAGGGCCCCACGATAAGCTCGAACGGGCCGACGATAAAGCCCAGGCTAAGCAGATAGAGTTTTGCGCCAAACATCATCACCAGCGCGACAATGGCCTGCACCACCGCACGAATTTTGACGCTGATATCGAAACGGTCATCCAGTGCGCCAACCAGCACCAGAACACCGGCGCAGCCCAGATAGAGCAGCGCGTGAGGCAGATAGTAGTTGGTAATGGCAAACGTGAAGCAGATACCTGCGAACACAGAAATGCCGCCCACCAACGGAATCGCGCCATGATGGCGTTTACGTGAGTTAGGCTTATCAACTAAACCAATTTTTTTAGCTGCTTTTCGAGCAAAAAAGAGGAAAGCCAGGGAAAAGAGAAAAATTAAACCAAGCTCAGTACTCATAGTGAGTAAATTCACGTTAAACGCTCTCAGCTAACATCCCGCACAACAATACGCGAAAAAACGCGCCTATCGCTGTGTCGGATTCCGAATTCTGCATAAAGAGACAGACGAACGGTCAAAAGTTCGCCATCGCTACCACAGTCATTATAAATGCTCCTGCCAGTGTTCAATCCTATAGCTCACAAATGAAAAACGCCACGTTGAGACGTGGCGTGAGGTCGATTTTCTGCGCATCTGGACTAAAAAAGCCGAATCTGTGGTTCGGCCAGGCAGTATCGGATTAAGAACGCTTCATCATATCGAAGAATTCATCATTAGTTTTGGTCATCGCCAGCTTGTTGATGAGGAATTCCATTGCGTCGATTTCGCCCATCGGGTGAATAATCTTACGCAGGATCCACATCTTCTGCAGCTCTTCCTGAGAGGTGAGCAGCTCTTCTTTACGCGTACCAGAGCGGTTGTAATCAATCGCCGGGAAGACGCGTTTTTCAGCGATTTTACGGGCGAGATGCAGTTCCATGTTACCGGTACCTTTAAACTCTTCGTAAATCACTTCATCCATCTTCGAACCGGTATCAACCAGCGCAGTCGCGATGATGGTCAGGCTGCCGCCCTCTTCCACGTTACGTGCAGCACCAAAGAAACGCTTTGGACGATGCAGGGCGTTGGCATCCACACCACCGGTCAGGACTTTACCTGAAGCAGGAACCACGGTGTTGTAAGCACGTGCCAGACGTGTAATGGAGTCGAGCAGGATGATGACATCTTTTTTGTGCTCAACCAGACGCTTGGCCTTTTCAATCACCATTTCAGCAACCTGAACGTGGCGTGAAGCTGGCTCATCGAAGGTTGAGGCGATAACTTCACCTTTCACCAGACGCTGCATCTCGGTGACTTCTTCCGGGCGCTCATCGATCAGCAGTACCATCAGGGTACAGTCCGGATAGTTGTGCGCCAGGCTCTGCGCGATGTTCTGCAGCAGCATGGTTTTACCGGCTTTCGGTGGTGCAACAATCAGACCACGCTGGCCACGACCAATTGGCGATGCCAGATCCAGTACGCGAGCAGTTAAATCTTCCGTTGAGCCATTACCCCGCTCCATACGCAGACGTTTATTTGCGTGCAGCGGCGTGAGGTTTTCGAACAGAATCTTATTACGCGCATTTTCCGGCTTGTCGTAGTTAACTTCGTTAACTTTCAGCAGCGCAAAATAACGTTCACCCTCTTTCGGTGGACGGATTTTGCCAGAGATGGTGTCACCAGTGCGGAGGTTGAAGCGGCGGATTTGACTAGGGGAAACGTAGATATCATCAGGGCCGGCGAGGTAGGAGCTGTCTCCGGAACGGAGGAATCCAAATCCATCCTGAAGGATCTCCAGCACGCCATCACCGAAGATGTCTTCGCCGCTTTTCGCGTGCTGCTTCAGGATTGAAAAGATAATGTCCTGCTTGCGCATACGAGCCTGGTTTTCCAGTCCCATATTTTCGCCGAGAGTAACCAGCTCAGCAACCGGCGTATTCTTTAATTCGGTAAGATTCATAGTGATGGGTTCTTAAACTCGGGGTAATACTCGGAATGTTTGTCGTGAATGGTATGGCAACTAATCCATGCCGTTAATGGCTCTTTTCGGCTCTTCCTGACGATCATCGTATGGAATGGCGATCGGTATGCAGGGAGATGTCCGAATGTGATGCCAGAGTTGGAGCTAACCGTAAGATTGCTGAACCGTTCTATCTTTATAAGGTACAGGGCGACAGGGTTCAACAAGGGAAAACTTTTAGATGCTAACTACAAGGTAAGTTCGTAATGCAGTGCTGGTAAATTAGCACGCCTGAAAGCGAACGTCCAGCAGCAGGAGATAAATTCACCACTGCCGGACATTCAGCCCTGAATTACGCCAGATTGGCGTTCAGGAACTCTTTCAGCTGGCCTTTAGACAGCGCGCCCACTTTGGTCGCGGCGACTTCGCCATTTTTAAACAGCAGCAGCGTCGGGATACCACGAATGCCATACTTCGGTGCCGTGCCTGGGTTATCATCAATATTCAGCTTAGCGATGGTCAGCTTGCCATCATACTCTTCTGCAACTTCATCAAGGATTGGCGCGATCATTTTGCAAGGACCGCACCATTCAGCCCAGAAATCTACCAGTGTAACGCCGTCGGCTTTCAGCACGTCGGTGTCGAAACTGTCATCAGTCAGATGAACGATTTTATCGCTGCTCATGTTTTACTCCACAAGATTATGCCTGGCGAATTGGCGTAAAATATACCAATGTTGGTTGACTTTATTTCATCGGATACGCTTTCGTAAAGCGATAGTAAGCTGATATTCTACCACACTATGAGCAAAACACACTTAACTGAACAGAAGTTTTCCGACTTCGCCCTGCACCCAAAAGTGGTGGAAGCCCTTGATACTAAAGGCTTTCAATACTGCACGCCGATTCAGGCGTTAGCTCTGCCTTTTACGCTTTCAGGGCGTGATGTTGCAGGCCAGGCGCAAACCGGTACCGGCAAAACGATGGCGTTTCTGACGTCAACGTTTCATCATCTTCTCTCTCATCCTGCGGCGGAAGGTCGTCAGGTTAACCAGCCACGGGCATTAATTCTTGCGCCGACGCGTGAACTTGCTGTGCAGATTCATGCAGATGCAGAACCCCTTACCGCCTCAACCGGCCTGAAACTGGGTCTCGCCTATGGCGGAGACGGTTATGACAAACAGCTGAAAGTGCTGGAGCAGGGCGTTGATATTCTGGTGGCTACCACCGGTCGCCTGATCGACTACGCGAAACAGAATCACGTCAACCTCGGTGCTATTCAGGTCATGGTGCTGGACGAAGCCGATCGCATGTTCGATCTCGGCTTTATTAAAGATATTCGCTGGCTGTTCCGTCGCATGCCGCCGGCGACTCAGCGTCTGAGCATGCTGTTCTCGGCGACCCTCTCCTACCGCGTCCGTGAACTGGCATTCGAGCACATGAACAGTGCTGAATATGTGGAAGTGGAACCGGAACAGAAAACCGGCCATCGCATTCAGGAAGAGCTTTTCTATCCGTCTAACGAAGAGAAAATGCGCCTGTTGCAGACCCTGCTGGAAGAAGAGTGGCCCGATCGCGCCATTATTTTCGCCAACACCAAGCACCGCTGTGAAGATATCTGGGGCCACCTGGCTGCCGATGGACATCGTGTCGGCCTGCTGACCGGCGACGTTGCTCAGAAAAAGCGCCTGCGCATTCTGGATGACTTCACCAAAGGTGATGTGGATATTCTGGTCGCCACTGACGTGGCTGCTCGCGGTCTGCACATCCCGGCTGTTACCCACGTCTTTAACTACGATCTGCCAGACGACTGTGAAGATTACGTTCACCGTATTGGCCGTACCGGTCGTGCAGGCGCCAGCGGTCATTCAATCAGCCTGGCCTGTGAAGAGTACGCGCTGAATCTGCCTTCGATTGAAGAGTACATCGGCCACAGCATCCCGGTCAGCAAGTACAGCAGCGAAGCGTTGTTAACGGATTTACCACCGCCTAAGCGTCTGCAACGCAGCCGTTCCGGCAATGGCCCACGTCGCGGAGGGAATAACGCCAATCGTCGCGGTGCTCCACGCAACAACAACCGTAAACGTTCAGGTTAAGGCCACCATGCTAAGCGCATCGTCACTTTATGCAGCGATTGATTTAGGGTCTAACAGCTTTCATATGTTGGTGGTGCGCGAGGTCTCTGGCAGTATCCAGACCGTTGCAAAAATTAAGCGCAAGGTTCGCCTTGCTGCCGGTCTGGATAAAAATAACCTGTTGTCAGCCGACGCGATGTCGCGAGGCTGGCAATGCCTCAGACTGTTCTCTGAACAACTGCAGGATATTCCCCCCGATCAGATCCGCGTGGTGGCGACCGCCACGCTGCGTCTGGCTGCCAATGCGCAGACCTTCCTCGACACCGCCCAACAGATCCTTGGCTGTACCATCAACGTCATCAGCGGTGAAGAAGAGGCGCGCCTGATTTATCAGGGCGTGGCCCACACCACCGGCGGTTCCGACCAGCGTTTAGTGGTCGATATCGGCGGCGGCAGCACCGAGCTGGCCACCGGCGACGGATCGCACGCGTCGGTGTTGTTCAGTCTGTCGATGGGCTGTGTGACGTGGCTGGAGCGCTTCTTCAGCGATCGTCATCTGGCAAAAGAGAACTTTGACCAGGCCGAGCTGGCGGCGCGTGAAATGATCCAGCCCATTGCAGCGCAACTGCGTGAGCAGGGCTGGCAGGCCTGTGTTGGTGCCTCTGGCACGGTTCAGGCGCTGCAGGAGATCATGGTGGCGCAGGGCATGGATGAGCGCATCACGCTGAATAAGCTGCAGCAGCTGAAGCAGCGCGCCATTCAGTGCGGCAAACTGGAAGAGCTGGAAATCGAAGGGCTGACGCTGGAGCGGGCGCTGGTGTTCCCCAGCGGCCTGTCGATTCTGATCGCCATCTTCCAGGAGCTCAGTATCGATAGCATGACGCTGGCGGGCGGCGCACTGCGTGAAGGACTGGTCTACGGCATGCTGCATCTGCCCATCGACCGGGATATCCGAACCCGTACACTGCATAACGTCCAGCGCCGTTTCAGCATTGATGTTGAGCAGGCGGATCGCGTGCGTCAGCTGGCGGAGAGCTTTTTCCGTCAGGTTTCCACGTTGTGGAAGCTGGATCAGCGCTGTCGTGAGTTGCTGCTCAGCGCCTGCGCGATCCACGAAATCGGCCTGAGCGTTGACTTCCGTCATGCGCCGCAGCATGCGGCGTATCTGGTGCGTCACCTCGATCTTCCTGGTTTCACACCGGCACAGAAGAAGCTACTGGCCTGTTTACTGCAAAACCAGAGCGGCAGCATCGATCTGGTTTTGCTGACTCAGCAGAATGCCCTGCCGCCGCGGCTGGCGGAACGGATGTGCCGTCTGCTGCGGCTGGCGATTATTTTCTCCACCCGTCGTCGCGATGACACCCTGCCTGCGGTGCGGCTACAGGCAGACGATGATGCCTTGCATCTGACCCTGCCCGCGGGCTGGCTGGAGGCCCATCCGTTGCGCAGTGAGCTGCTGGAGCAGGAAAGCCATTATCAGTCTTACGTCCACTGGTTATTAACCCTGTCTTAATTGCCGTCGCGTGAGGCGAATCTCTTTCGCCTCCTGCACTGGTTTAACTCTTTTTCGCCTTATCCAGCATCGCTCTCAGACCGGCCACCCGGCTCTGACCAGTTTTCATCCGCTCCTCCGCACTGACCACTTTGCGCTCGGTCTCCCATTGCAGATCGTCCTGCGGCAGTTCCAGCAGAAAACGGCTCGGCTCCGGCCGGATTAATTCGCCATATTGCCGGCGTTCGCGACACAGGGTAAAGGTCAGCTCTTTCTGCGCCCGTGTGATCCCCACGTAGGCCAGGCGACGCTCCTCTTCGATATTATTCTCATCGATGCTGCTCTGATGCGGTAACAGCCCCTCCTCCATGCCCACCAGGAACACATAGGGGAACTCCAGCCCTTTGGAGGCGTGCAGCGTCATCAGCTGCACCTGATCCAGCTCTTCATCGCTTTCACCGCGCTCCATCATGTCGCGCAGTGTAAAGCGCGTCACCACCTGCGCCAGCGTCATCGGCTCATCAATATCGCTGCCCTCCAGCATTTCTGTCATCCACTGAAACAGCGTGTTGACGTTCTTCATCCGCATCTCTGCGGCTTTCGGGCTGCCGGAGGTTTCGAACAGCCAGCTTTCGTAGTCGATGCCGCGAATCAAATCACGCACTGCGTTTACCGGCTCACGTTCGGTCAGCTGGATAATCTCATTCAGCCAGTGGGTGAAGCGCTGCAGATGCTCCAGACCACGGCCACTCAGCGTCTGCCCCAGACCGACATCAAAACTGGCGTTAAACAGGCTCTTGCTGCGCAGGTTGGCCCACTCACCGAGCTTCTGCAGCGTGGCCGGGCCAATCTCACGGCGCGGCGTATTGACGATGCGCAGAAACGCGCTGTCATCCTCAGGATTGGTCAGCACGCGCAGATAGGCGAGCAGATCTTTGATCTCGGGCCGTGAGAAGAACGAGGTACCGCCAGAGATGCGATAAGGGATGCGGTTCTGCATCAGAAACTTTTCAAAGGTCCGGGACTGATGGTTGCCACGATAAAGAATGGCGTAATCTTTGTACTGCGTCCGGTTGATAAAGTGATGCGCGATGAGCTCGCCGGTGACCCGCTCCGCTTCATGCTCTTCACTGTTGGCAGTAAGCACCTTCAGCTCGCTGCCCTGCCCCAGCTCCGAAAAGAGCCGCTTCTCAAAGACGTGCGGGTTATTGGCAATCAGGATATTTGCCGCTTTCAGTATGCGCTGCGAAGAGCGGTAGTTCTGCTCCAGCTTCACCACCTCCAGCGCCGGGAAATCCTGATTCAGCAGCACCAGATTCTGCGGGCGTGCGCCACGCCAGGAGTAGATAGACTGATCATCATCGCCCACCACCGTGAAGCGCGCCCGCGCGCCCACCAGCAGCTTAACCAGTTCATACTGGCTGGTGTTGGTATCCTGATACTCATCCACCAGCAGATAGCGGATACGCTGCTGCCAGCGTTCACGCACCTCCTGATTACGCTGCAGCAGCAGCGTCGGCAGCAGAATCAAATCGTCGAAATCGAGCACGTTGCACGACTTAAGATGCTGGCTGTAGAGGGCGTAGCAGTGAGCAAAAATATTATCCTGCTGCGATCGCGCCAGCGCGGCGGCGCCCTGCGGATCGATCAGATCATTTTTCCAGTTCGAGATGGTGGAGATGAGCTGCTGTAGCAGCGTCTTATCCTCTTCCAGCCACTCTTTTGTCAGCTCTTTCAGCAGGGCGAGCTGATCCTGATCGTCGAACAGCGAGAAGTTTGACTTCATGCCCAGCGCCGCGGTTTCGCGTTTGATGATCTCCAGCCCCAGCGTATGGAAGGTGGAGATCAGCAGACCGCGCGCCTCTTTGCGGCCCAGCGTCTGCGCCACACGCTCTTTCATTTCGCGCGAGGCTTTATTGGTAAAGGTCACCGCGGCGATGTGGCGCGCCTGATAGCCGCATTCACGGATCAGATGGGCGATTTTATTGGTAATCACGCGGGTTTTGCCCGATCCCGCGCCCGCCAGCACCAGACAGGGACCGGTAACAAATTCGACGGCACGTTGTTGGCTGGGGTTTAAACGCATAGGAGAAATCGCCTGATTGAATCAAAAGAAAGGGGTTTATACTGGGCGGCAATTATACACAACCGAGATACCAACATGGCGAAAACCGCGGCGGCTTTACACATCCTCGTCAAAGAGGAAGCGCTGGCAAAAGAGATTCTGGCGAAACTGGCGAAGGGTGGCAATTTCCAGCAGCTGGCAAAGAAGCACTCAACCTGTCCTTCCGGCCGGAATGGCGGCGATCTGGGCGAGTTCCGGCAGGGACAGATGGTGCCGGCCTTTGATAAAGCGGTCTTTACCTGCCCGCTGCTGACGCCTTACGGGCCGGTAAAGACCGGCTTTGGTTATCACATTATCAAAGTACTCTATCGCAACTAGTTACTTCTTCTGCTTCATCTGCTGCAGTACGGTGCTGCACTGGTTGTCTTCGTTATCACTAGGAGAGATCAGTGCCAGCAGCGCCGCCGCCGGGCCCACTACTGCGCCCAGTGCCACTGCAGCGGCACCACGTGCCAGCAGTGGCCCCGTTTTCACGCCCGCATCAGGATTTTTAAAGGTGCCACGCACGTAGAGCGGGGAGCGCAGCGTTACGATGCGGACGCCCTTACTCTCCGGATTCACCGACAGATCCAGCCGCTCACTGGCGAAGTTTGCGTTGCCTGACACGTTGATAATCGCGTTCTCGGTATCAAACACAAACAGGTTAGGCGTCGCCACACCGTTCTGCAGTTTGAGATCGGTGGCGGCGCAGTTGATGCGCACCTGGTCATCGCCAAACAGTTTGCCCACCACGTAGTTACCGACGTTGAGTCCGGCAATTTCCATCAGGCTGCGGCTGATCAGACCATCATTCATCAGCAGCTTAAGTTGCCCGTTGCTGGTCGCCAGCAGATCGGCTACGGAGTTACCGGTGCCGGTAAAGCTGGCATCGCCATTGAGCTGGCCACGGCTGTTCTTCATCGCCTCCACATTCGGGAAGAGCTGACGCAGCTGCAGCTTACGGACATGAAGATCAACCCGACCACGCATCGGCGAGTGATCGCCCTCCAGCCGGATAGTGCTGTTGAGATTGCCGCCCGCCACACCAAAGCGCAGCGGGTCCAGCAGCAGATCACCGTTTTTCAGCTGTAAATGGGTATAGAGATCGCTTAACGGCAGTGAATTGCTGTGTTCGATCCGTTTGCCGCTGAACTTCACGTCGGCATCCATCACGTCCCAGTTTTTGGTTTCGAATTTATCGTGTGGCAGCACGCGGTCTGCGGGCTGATTCGATTTCTCCCCGCGCCGGGCTTTGGCCTGAGCCGTTTTTTCACTACCTTTGCCAGAGTCGACGCCAATCAGCGGCCCCAGATCGGCCATGCGCAGTTGCTCAGAGGTCAGCTCGCCGCTGAGTGTCGGGCGGGGTTTAACCTGACTGTAGATCAGCGACCCATGAATATCGCTGTCGCCAATATGTCCGTTGAATTTCTCATAGCGGTAGACCGCGCCCTTTTCGCCGCTGAATTTAGCAATCAGATGGCCGTCGGTTTCATAAGGTGGCGTGTCAGGCAGCAGAACGCCGGTCAGGCCATAGAGATTGGCCAGCGTATCGCCCGAGAAGCGCAGTCGCACGTTAAGCCCGCCGAGGTTCATCGGATCCTGCAGACCGCCGGTCACCTGAACGCGGGTGGTGCCGTTGCGCAGATCGGCCTCAATCGGGAACGGTGTGTTCTGACTGCGCAGTGACAGCATGCCGCCAATCTTACCGTCGCCGCTGAGTGACTCATTGTTATAAGTGCCCTTCGCCTGCCAGCCAAAGACGAAGTCGCCTGCGCCCTTCTGCTGATCATTGCCTCCGGCAATCTGCGTATACGGCACCGGTTTACCCAGCGGATTAACCTGCACCGTGACATCTGCGCGGTTAATGGCGTCGCGATAACGAATCTGGCCCTGATCGAACAGAATATTATCCAGACGGAATGACCAGGCCGATGGCGCAGCACTCTTCTCATCCTTGCCGCTCTCGGCAAGGGTAAAGGTCCAGTTGTTCTTTTTATCCGCGGTCTGGATCAAACGCGCATCCGGCCGCTGCAATTTAATCCACGGGATGAACAGTTCTTTGTGCAGCAGCGACAGCGGTGACAATGTGGCATCGACCCGCTGCAGATGTACCATGGTGACGTCGGCAATGTCAGGCGGATTCCCCAGCATGATATCTTCCGCATGGATCTGCGGCCACGGCACCCAGCGCCGCCAGCCTGCTTCATCGTGATTTCGTGCCCAGTCGATACCCAGATCCCCGCGTATCGCAAAGGGACGGTTTAACTCGGTTGAAACTTTTTGATTGATGGTGGGCTTCAGGCGATTCCAGTCAAAGGTCGCGATGACGACGATAATCACCACGATCAACAACACCAGAATTCCTGCTACCCAGCTGACTATTTTCCCGGTACGCGACATTACGCTTTCTCCTTGCACATTCACGGTCTGCGTTAAAGATAGTCGAGACCGCGAGCAACGGCATCAGGGAAGCGGGATAGTAAGATGATTCAATTCAGAAAAAGGGGTTTCTTAGCCATTTCGTTAGCATAAGCGGTAAAAAAAGCCGACATTCCCGGCGTTTATCCCCGAGACCGCGACTAATGGCCACCTTAAAAGGTAAATTAAAACACCGTTTTAAAACCATTGACGTCTGCCATACCAGACGCGAGACTAAGGCGATATTTCACTACAGGTCTGAAACCATGACGCAGAAAAAAATCGCCATCATCGGCGAATGCATGATTGAGCTGTCCGAAAAGGGTGAGAACATTAAACGTGGCTTTGGCGGCGATACGCTCAATACGGCCGTTTATCTCGCTCGCCAGGTTGATGAGCAGCAGTTACGGGTCGATTATGTCACTGCGCTGGGTACGGATTCGTTCAGCGATCAAATGATCGCGGCCTGGCAGCAGGAGAAGGTCAATACTGACCTGATTCAGCGGCTCGATAATAAAATGCCAGGCCTGTATTTCATTGAAACCGATGCCGACGGTGAGCGCACCTTCTGGTACTGGCGCAGTGATGCCGCCGCGCGTTACTGGCTCGACAGTCCGCAATCTGCAGAGATAGCTGAACAGCTGTCGCACTACGATTATCTCTATCTTAGCGGCATCAGCCTGGCGATTCTGCCGCCTGCCAGTCGTGAAAAGCTGATGGTGCTGCTGGCTCGCTGCCGGGCTAATGGCGGCAAGGTAATTTTTGATAACAACTACCGCCCACGTTTATGGGCCGATCGGGCCAGCACGCAGGCCGCTTATCGCGCCATGCTCAACTGCACCGATATCGCTTTCCTGACACTGGATGATGAACATCTGCTCTGGGGCGAAGAGCCGCTGGATGACGTTATCGCGCGTACCCGTCAGGCGGGTGCCAGCGAAATCGTGATTAAGCGCGGTGCAGACTCCTGCCTGGTGGTCACCGGCGACGCACCGCTGATTGATGTGCCTGCGGTACGTCTGGCGAAAGAGAAAGTGATCGATACCACCGCAGCCGGTGATTCGTTCAGTGCCGGTTATCTGGCTCGCCGTCTGACCGGCGCCTCTGCAGAGGTCGCCGCGCAGCGCGGACACCTGACTGCCAGCACCGTGATTCAGCATCGCGGCGCAATTATTCCGGCAGAGGCGATGCCTGACTGACAGAGCGGCAGCCAGCGTCGTTGATACAGGCACTGATCGTGCCGATGCCAGAAAATGCGCCCGAGGGCGCATTTTTTTAGGCTGCTGGTAATGTCTGGCTGCGTGACTGTAACCGATGCTATCCGTTCCCAGATGAGACTGGCACGTTAGCCCCTGCAGCGTGGCGGTGTGATCCTGACGCTAAAATCATTATGTCGCCTTAAGAACGCACAGCGTGATATCTGGTAAATTGCGGCTAACAAAGCGGGCCGTGCCAGCTATTTACCTTAAGCGGAAAAATTGTGGTTAATCACAGATCCCCTGCGGTCTCCCCCTTCAATCCCTCTTATAATTTATTGATTAAAATTAATAAGTTAAACAAACAGATCCACCACCAGGCATAGTCCGAATCTGGTCAGATCCCCCCTTTTCGGATGGACGACCGCCTGAAAAAAGACCATCTTTTAATCAAAAGACAGCAGGACGCTGTTCTCTCCGGCCGCGAACAAAACAACTAAAATATTCCCCGCATCAGGATCTATTTATGCACACAGAAATTATTAATATCTGGCCACACGGTGATGCGCCAGGCGCCAGCGATTCACGCGCACAGCCGCAGATTGTCGACATGGCAAAAGAGTATGAGCCTTACGATCGGGCCGCTACCGGCGTGCGTTGCCCGGAGATGGCGATCTGGCATCCGGTCGAATCAAACGGGATTACCCTGCTGGTCGCACCGGGCGGTGGCTATCAGCGCGTGATGATCGATCGTGAAGGCAGCGCCCTGGCGACATTCTTTACCTCAATGGGTTACACCCTGGCGGTGATGACCTACCGTCTGCCCTATGATGGACATCACGAAGGCCCCGACGCGCCGCTGGCCGATGCTCAGCGCGCGGTACGCGTCCTGCGTGAACGGGCGCAGCGCGGCCTGAATGGTAAATATATCGTCATGATGGGCTTTTCGGCGGGTGGTCACGTGGCTGCCAGTCTGGGTACGCGTTTCGCAGAGAAACTCTATCCGGTGCAGGATGGCGCAGAAAACTTCTCGCCGCGTCCGGATGCGATGGTCCTGGTCTATCCGGTAATCAGCATGCGGGACGGCCTCGCCCATGAAGGTGCCAGAACCCGCCTGCTGGGTGCCTGGCCCGATCAGAAAACCATTGACGCTTATTCAATGGAAACCCGGGTTCATCCGCTGGTGCCGCCAACGCTGTTGATCCACGCAGCCGACGATGATGATGTATCAGTGAATCACAGCATGGCGTTTTTTGGCGCACTGCGTGAGCATAAGGTCCCGGCAGAGGTGCATTTCTATCAGAAAGGCGGGCACGGATTTGGTATCCGCGGCGTGGCAGATTTGCCCCTCGCCAGCTGGCCGATGTTAGTGACCGAGTGGCTCAGGGCAAAAACCTGACTTTATGCGGCTGGCGGAACGTCTTTGACGTTGCTATCCGGCGGACTGGCTTCATTGCTGGTCGCCGGTGCCGCTGGGGGTGCCATCACTTTGTCCCAGTTGTTTTGCAGGCTCTTCACGTTGGTTTCCGCTTCGCCTTCCGGCTGAATCAGTACCATCATCAGTTCCTGCGTCAGCTGCTGACGCAGCTCCTGGTTTAACTGTTCGCGGGTCAGGCCGGCCAGGAAAGTCTGACGCAGCTTCTGATACTGCTCAGGTGCGATATCAACTACGGCGTTCTGCTGGGAGCGCAGGCGCTGGCTCATCAGCACATCCGTATCGGTGCGGGCATAGGTGGTAAACAGCTTGTTCAGCTCCAGCAGCTTCTGCGCCATCAGCGCATCAAACTCCTCCTGCGGCAAGCCTTTGTCACGCACGTTTGCCAGCTCACGCGCCACCAGATTCATATTCTGCGCCAGATTTTCGTTGCGTCCATCCAGGTTGATGGAGCACTGCGCACGCTGATAGAGCACACGGCAATCAAATCCCACCTGGATGCCCTGTGCCTTGCTGTCACTGAGCGCACGCTGGACATGCCAGAACAGCGCTTCACGTGCCAGATCGCCCTGCCAGTAACGCTGCAGATTCTGGGAGTCACGAATCGGTTGCCACGGCGTATCCCACACCAGCGAGAGACGATCCTGCGTCATGTTGCTGCTGACAAGATTTACCGGCTCGTGCGGCAGCGGCGACAGGGTGGGCAGTGGCGCAGGCGTTTCTCGTTTACCGGTTAACGCCGAGAAGGTTTTATTGATCTGCTCAGAGAGGTTGCGGCTGTCAACATTCCCTACCACGTAGAGCGTCATCGCATCCGGGGTGTACCACTGATGATAAAAATCATTGAGCTGGGTTAAATCAACCGGCGCGCGTGGTTGTGCTGCGGGGTCATGCGCCAGCAGCGCGGAGCCTTTCAGGCGGTAGCGCCACCAGACATCCTGGGTATCTTTCGGCCAGGTCGCCACCGGATCCGATGCCGCCAGCGCGGTATTAACCACCTGTTCGGTGATGGCCATATTGCCCGCCGTGGCCGCCAGCCAGTTCAGCGCTTCTTTCAGCAACTCGGGGCGGTTATTCGGCAGGCTCAGATTATATTGGGTGGAATCATAGGAGGTGATCACAGGTGGCAGCGGATGCTGAGGATCCATCGCCTGTTGCCATAGCGCGCGCTGCTGATGGTTATCAAGCGCGGTGTTGTGCACCATCGCCAGACGCGGCAGCAGATGGCTGAAGCCGGCCTGTTGCGCACTCTCCACCAGCGAGCCGGTATTCACCACCAGCCGCAGTTCAATACGGTCACTGGGGCGTTGCGGTGTGGCCAGTAACTGCCAGTTAAATCCATTATCCAGCTTGCCTTCCTGCCAGGCCGGATCCGGTTGCAGCGTTTCTGCCTGGAGACCAAAGCTGCTTGCCAGCACTAATCCACCAACCAAAAGCCGAATTCTGGTGCCCTGCATGTGAACCCCTACTCAAATAATTCAAATATCGTTATCACTGGCGCATATTGCCGCTGTTATTAACGAATCGGCTGGCGCCGAATCGCGCTGTTATCCAACAACAAAGTGTTTGACCACAGGAAGCTCAGGATGTCGCGTAACGAAGTGAAAAACGTCAAAAAAAACAAGTGGGGTTTATTATGCAAATGCCCGCTGTCAGGGCAAGCGACAGCGGGCATTTGTGGGGATTTAAGTGAAATTCAATGATTAAATTGAAGATTCAGACGCTTTATTCTCCTTATTCCGGCCTGCCAGCGTGTCGGTCAGCTGTTTATGATCCAGCTGATCGACCCACTTCGCCACCACCACGGTCGCCACACCGTTACCGATCAGGTTGGTCAGCGCACGGGCTTCGGACATAAAGCGGTCGATACCGAGAATGAGCGCCAGACCCGCCACCGGCAGATGTCCCACCGCAGAGAGCGTCGCCGCCAGCACGATAAATCCGCTCCCGGTTACCCCCGCCGCTCCTTTGGAGGAGAGCAGCAGCACCACCAGCAGCGTAATCTGATGGAAAATGTCCATGTGCGCATTGGTCGCCTGAGCGATAAATACTGCCGCCATGGTCAGGTAAATCGAGGTGCCGTCCAGGTTAAAGGAGTAACCGGTGGGGATCACCAGCCCTACTACCGATTTCTTGCAGCCCAGCTTCTCCATCTTATCCAGCATGCGCGGCAGCGCAGACTCGGAAGAGGAAGTGCCCAGCACAATCAGCAGCTCTTCTTTGATATAGGCGATGAACTTAAAGATGCTGAATCCGGCGAACAGGCGTGCAATCAGCCCCAGCACGATCACCACAAACAGAATACAGGTGATGTAGAAGCAGATAATCAGCTGGCCGAGCTGCACCAGTGAGCCCACGCCATACTTGCCGATAGTGAACGCCATCGCGCCAAATGCCCCTATCGGTGCCAGACGCATGATCATGTTGATGATGCCGAAAATCACTTTTGAGAAGCTTTCAATCACGTTGAAAATCAGCGTGCCAGTGTTACCCAGACGATGCAGGGCAAAACCAAACAGAATGGCAAACAGCAGCACCTGCAGAATATTGCCGCTGGCAAAGGCGCCAATCACGCTGTTGGGGATGACATCCAGCAGGAAAGCAACGATGCCCTGCTGTTCTGCCTGTTGCGCATAAATCGCCACGGCTTTGGCATCCAGCGTGGCAGGATCAACGTTCATCCCGGCACCTGGCTGCACCACGTTCACCACGATCAGGCCGATAATCAGCGCGATGGTGCTGACAATTTCAAAATAGAGCAGTGCAACCGCGCCGGTCCGTCCTACCGCTTTCATGCTTTCCATGCCAGCGATGCCGGTCACCACGGTACAGAAAATCACCGGGGCGATAATCATCTTGATTAACTTAACAAAGCCATCTCCCAGCGGCTTCATCTGGGTCCCTAACTCCGGGTAAAAATGGCCTAACAAAACGCCGATGCCAATCGCCATCAGCACCTGGAAATAAAGGCTTTTAAAAAGTGAGGTTTTCATAAACAGGTGTCCACTAACGCCGTGAGGTGATGTTGTCGGATTCGTTATTGTGACTGGCGGGCAACAGAGGTGGCGCCTGACAGTAACCCGAAAATAACACTCTGTTTACGTGATTAATACAGGGTGACAAACGCCCAGGAAACCCGGGGATCGTAATTCTGAACTGAAACGCTTCAGCAAGGGGTTTTGTAACTAAAATTCTCGCAAAATCAATGAATCAGGCAATTATTGCGGTAGTGAGGAGTTTTCGATCCATGCCTGATTGAATCGGGTCAGAGGCAGCGCTTCAGCATACAGATAGCCCTGTCCGATAGAGATGCCGCGCGCCAGCAGCCAGTCACGTTGTTCTGCTGTCTCCACGCCTTCGGCAATCACCTCCAGATGGATAATCTCGGCGATGGCCGCCACGATGCAGACCATGGTGTCGTCATGCGGCAGCGCCGCCACGAAGCTGCGATCCATCTTCAGCTTGTTAACCGGCAACGCTTTCAGCTGATGGAGGTAGTTAAGGTTGGAGTAGCCCATGCCGAAATCGTCCAGAGCCACGGCTACGCCGGTCTGCTGCAACATCCGCAGCATCGATATCGCCTGTTCAGCATCATCAAGCTGAGCCGTTTCTGTCACTTCCAGCACGAAGGTGCCAGGTGCGATGCGGTGGCGCGTCAGCAGGGATTGCAGATGAGAGACCACGCCCGTGTCACGCAGTTGCACAGCGGAAATATTCACACTCAGCGGCAACATAATGCCCTGTCGCTGCCAGCCTGCCAGAATGCGGCACGCCTCTTCAAACACCCAGCGGCCAATCGCGCTAATCACGCCAATCTCTTCGGCACTGGCAATAAACTCTTCGGTCAGACCGTAGCTGCCGTCTGGCTGGCGCATACGCAGCAGCGCTTCCGCGCCGACTAACGTGCCGGTGCGCATATCGACCTGCGGTTGCAGATAGAGGGCGAACTGCTCATTGTGCAGCCCCTGCAGAATGTCATGCTCCTGGGTCAGACGTTTTTGCGCGCGCTCGGTTAACGCGGCGTCAAAGAACAGGATCTGATTTTTGCCCTGATGACGGGCCGACATCATCGCTGAGGTCGCGCGGCCAAGCAGATCACTGGCGCTCAGCGGCTGATCATCGCGCAGCGCCAGACCAATGCTGACGTTAGGACGCAGCTGCAGCTGATAAAGGTTGACCGGCTGATTAAGGCGAATCATCAGGTTACGGGCCAGACGCAGGGCGCGGAACGGATTGCTGGCACGCTTCATTAACAGAACAAAGTCGCTGGTCCCGGTCTGCGCCAGCAGAGTATGGTCATCCAGCGTATTACGGATCTTCTCCACCAGCGTCAGCATCAGCGTATCGCGCTGCTCATCGCTTAATACGCCGTTGGCTTCCTGCAGGGTTTCAATGCGGATCACCATCAGCCCCAGCGGCTGTTCCGGGCTGCTCATGAACTGCTCGACCAGCGCCAGAAACAGGGTACGGTTGGGCAGATCGGTCACGGGAAAATGGGTGGTCAGCCGGCTCATCTCATCATGTATCGACTCCAGCACCTGCTGATTGCGGTTGTAGCTGCGGATCAGCATGCCGATTTCATCATCGCGGTGGCTCTGCGGCAGTGACAGCTTATGCGTCAGAATCGACTGCGGCGGCAGCTCCTGCAGCTCCCGCGAGAGATTGCGCAGCGGATGCACCACCAGCCGGTTGATACACCAGCTGATCGCCACTGACAGGATCAGTGCCAGCAGCAGATAGGTGATAATCATGGTCGAGAGCGTGCTGAGAATAAACTGGTAGACGCGCGTCGAGTTAGCCTGCAGCACCAGATAGGCCAGCGGTTTCGGCATCCCGGTATTTTCCACTGAATAGAGCGGCAGGGTAATCTGCACCGGCAGCTCAAACAGTCGCGCCACCAGACGCGGCACCGGTTTCTCCGTTTCGAAGTCGGCATGCAGAGCCTGAAACGCATTCGGCAGCACCACATCGGCGCGCGATAAAATACCGGCAGGTTTCAGTGAATGGAGAATGCGTTCGGCCTGAGAAATATCGGCGCGCAGTACCGCTTCCGACAGCGGCTGGCGGACGGTGTGTGCGATATTCTCCATCTGCTGGGCGTAGTCAATCCTGCGCTGCTGCACAAAATGAAACAGTTGGATGACGATAAAGATGCTGATGGTGATAACCGCAACCAGCGAAACTGTCGCCATCTGCTTTATCGTAAGTGACCGGCTTACGCGCAAAAATATTCTCCTGACGATGAAAAAAGCCCAGATAGCAGACAGTACAATGCCCGCCAGTATATCCCATAAACTGACTTTTTTACCGTCTGAAAAGTCCGGCTTTTTCCCGGTCGGGATTATTTAAAATCCGCGTAAGGGGTCAGCGGATGTGGCGGCATATCCAGATCCCCTTCCCAGCCTGCGGCAGAGTAACGCACGTAGATAAGCCCGTGGCTTGGGGTATAGTCTTTTGCCTGTTGAATATCGACGCCCACCCCGATAAACCAGTCGGGTGTGATACGACGTTCAACCACGCCCTGCAGCGTATACCCCGTGCCGCTGCCGGTGCTGCTGGCGGAAACGGGATTGCTGGCAAGGGTAAAGCCGGGATTGACCGGATAGCGCTGCTGCGCATCGGTTTTCGAATGTGACCAGGAAACCGAGCCGCCCAGGTCGAACGACCAGTTTTCTGTCCGCTGTCGCCAGGTGACCGGCACGGAAAAGGAGAGATACTGCTGCGGACTGTAGTAGCCGCCCTGACCGAAGGTGTAATCGCTGAGATCCTTCTGATAGTGCCAGAGCATACTGTTAAGCCCGACGGTGGCCCGGCGATTATCGCTATTAATGAGCTTGTAGTAGTAGCCGGCCATTAAGCGCTCGCGACTGTTATCCGCAACGTTTTTACCGGTGATCTGATGCGCGCTGATGTCGCCCCAGACACCGTGTGCGCCGCCCTGATCGTAACTCAGCCCGATGCTGCCACCCGTTGCCACTACGCCGCCCCAGCTTTTTCCACCGTTGGCTGATGGATCGCGCGCGCCCGCGTAGGAAAGCAGCGAACTGGCGATCGGCCGTCGCGAGGCGGTCAGCGTCACGCCAAGATCCCTGACGTCAGTTTTCCAGCTCAGTCCGCCGGTCCAGTTGGTCACCTCAAAGCCCAGCGGCGTGGTACCCAGATCCGCTGACCAGCGGTCATTATGCCAGCCGACGCCCAGCGCAGTGCCCTCGGCGCGCTGACTGGCATCGCGGCTGCATCCGCCGGAACTGGCGTCGTCGCAGCTACCAAACTGCTCGTCGAAGCTGCCGTTGCGGGTGGTAAAACTTCCTGCCGAGACGTCCACCTGGTCGAGACGGAAAAAGCCGCGTCCGTCGGCAAACGGACTTTCCGCCTGCAGCATGGTGGTATGGGCAGTAAAGTCGGAGACCCCAGCCGTACCCTTATTGCGCGAATAGTCCTGCTGCACCGTCAGCGTGGTCTCACGCTGACGATAGAGATCTGCGGTGTCGCTGCGAATACTGCGCTTCAGCCAGTCATCCTGTTCCTGAGAGCGTGTCGCGCGGCTGATACTTTCGCCGCTGCCGATACCGCTGGCCGTCATCGCCTGACGATAATCCGCCAGCGCGATCTCTGGCTGCTGCGCGCGCTCCAGCCGTGCCGCATCACGAAACACCAGTGCCTTATCCTGTGATGGCGGCAGTGACGCAGCGCGCTGCTTCAGGCTGGCAAAGCGCACGGCAGCCTGCGTGGTTTCGCCCACCGCCTGCCATGCCAGCGCGGCGCGGCGATCGGCATTAAGAGTATTGGCCTGGGCTGGCTGCTGCTCAAGTGCCTGCCGTGCTTCGCTGTTGCGCTGGAGGGCAACCAGCGCTTCGATTCGTCCCAGCGCTGCGTCGCTGTTGTCAGCTTCACCTGACAGCACCTGCTGATAGATCTCCAGAGCCTGCTGCGCGTCCCCGCGAGCCAGCGCCCAGTCGGCCAGCGTCAGGTCGCGTCGGCTGGAAACCGGCTGCTGGTAAAGCAGCGTCACCGCTGCCCGCTCCTGCCCTGACGCACGAAGCGCTTCGGCGCTGGCAAAAATTTTATCCTGCCCGAGCCGGTCAGCCAGCTCATGCATATTGCTGTTCCACTGCGTTTCAGGCAGGCGATGCAGCGTTGCCAGTGCGGCGTCATCATTATCCCGGCTGGAAAGGTAGAGCGCGGCGGCGTAGAGCGCGGTCGCATCACCGGGATGCTGCTGTTGCAGCGTCGCGATCTGCGCATCCGCCTGTTGGGTGGCCCCACCGTCGCGTAGCGCGCTCGCCAGCCGATAACTCAGCCAGACGTCATCCGGCTGCAGCGCCAGCGCCGCCCGATACTTCTCTGCCGCCTGCGGCCATTTATTCTGCCGGGCGAGCGCATCGGCCTCGGCGCGCAGGCTGTCACTGCGCAACGCGCGCAACGTTCCCGCCATCTCGCGCTGCTGCCCGGCGGGTAGCGTACTGATAAACTGCATTACGCGGGCAGGCGACTCGGCCTGATAAAGCCCGGCCAGGCGACGCACGGTGGTCGTGTTGGTCGCGTCAAGCCGCAGCGCATGCTGCCAGAACAGTTCGGCACCTGCCGCATCTTTGCGCGCCATCGCCACATCGCCCAGGCCAATCAGGGCATAACTGTCGGTGCTATCAATTTTCTGTGCGGCGCGGTAAGCGCGTTCGGCTCCCTCAACGTCATGCTGCGCCAGCGCCTTGTCGCCCTGTTCGACCGCCAGCCAGTAACGGTTAGTCTGCAGCAGTGACTGCCATTTGCCGATCAGCGTACTCTGCTTGCCCGCCTCAACGGCGCGTTCCAGCCAGAGCACCGCCACATCACGATGGCCGGCGCGTGCCTGAGTCTGCCCCATTGCACCCATCAATTCGGCGTCGTTGGGGTTATCCTTCAGTGCCCGGCTAAGCGCTGCCATCGCATTATTCACATCGCCCGCCTCGACCAGCGCCAGGCCACGCATCCGCTCGCGATAGGCGGGATCGGCGAGCTGCGCCTGCTGCTTCGCCAGCACATCCGCGCCCTGCTGGTGTGCGTCGCCGTCGGTAAAAACAGCCAGGTAGGCGTTTAACTGCGCCACGCTGCTGTCACTGACCGGCTGATCGTTGATTTGCTGCAGCCAGAGATCGGCGGCAGCGGCGCGTCCGCCGTTGCTGTTTGCCAGCTTTTTCAACTGCGCTATCGCCTGCTCCGGCTGCTGTTGATCAAATGCCATGCGTGCAATTTGCAGCTCAACCCCGATATTGCCCGGGTAGCGCTGCTCCAGCGCCTGCAGCTGCTGGTAAGCGACGCTCTCCTGACCGGGAGTGCGTGCCAGCAGCCGCCAGTATTCCAGCGCCGTGTTCGCATCCGGAAAAACCCCTCCGAACAACGCGTCGTAAGCACTTTTCGCCTCCGCCAGGCGCCCCGAGGTGGCGAGCAGGCGCGCCTGCTGCAGCTGCTGCCGCCCATCCGACGACATCAGCGTCAGGCCGACGGCGGATTCACGCGTCGCGGCGGAGTCGGGCGCAACCTTTTTCAGCTGCTCCAGCAGCATCTGCGCTTTAGGGATATCGCCCTGACGCAGCGCCAGCCGCAGGCGAGCCGCCAGCACCTGCGGATTATCGGGATCGATCTTCTCAAGCCGGTAGAGCGATTGCTGCACCAGATCATATTTGTTGGTCGACTCGCCGGTGCGTACCTGTGACAGCAACCATTCGACCGGCGACACCTCCGATCCGTCGACCGGTGCAGCCAGCCCCGGCAGCGCACTCAGTGCGCCGAGCAGCATGCCTGCCCGCAGCACCTGTGCGTTATTCATCTTCATCCAGTAAACGACGACGGGTAATAATTCGCATCAGACGCCAGGTCATCAGCGCAAACAGCACCACTACAAAGAGTGCGCAGAGTGCCAGCCAGAAGGGATGGACGGAGAGTAGCGACCAGAGACGCTCCCACCACGGCAGATGACCAACGTAGTAGCTCTCTCCCACGCGCAGACTGTTAACCCCTGACTCGCGGATCACCACGGTGGAGCCAGACATCGTGCCACGCTTGCCGCTGTCACCCATCGCCTCGTTGAGCAACTGCCAGCTACGCGGCGTGCCATCGGCGAGCAACGCGACAACGCTGCGCTGATCGTAAAAAGGTGACTGGAAGCCAATCACCGTTGCCAGCGGGCCGCGGGAGCTGATAGTCGTCGTGCTTTCTGCCGCCTGCTCGCGCTGACTTTGCGGGTTCACTTCCGGAGTGATTTGTCGCACAGGCTCTTTCAGCCAGCTGGCGGTGGCGTCGACCAGCGCGGGGATCCGCTGGTCATCCTGAAGATCTTTGGGGATGACGCCGATCATCAGCAGATCCACATCCTGCTTCTTCGCCGTGGCCCAGTCATCGGTCAACTGAACGCGCAGCGCCGGATAGCCGGTTTGCGCCCCCATATTGCCCAACGTATTCAGCAGCGTACTGACCTGCTCTGCATCGGGTTTTGGCGGCATCAGTACCAGGGTTTGCGCCAGATCGGCGTAGCGGCTGAACGGAAAGCCCGCATTCGCCCAGGCGCGCAGCGACGGCATTTCGATGTAGTGGCGATAGCCGGAAAAATCGATGCTGGAATTGTCGTCCACCACCACATGATGCGTTATCGGCGTTGCGGTTTCACAGCGTCCATCCGCGTTGCCGCTGATGGTGATGTTGGCGTAATCAAAATCGAAGCGCAGCTGATTCACCACCCCGAGGCGCAGCGCCGGAATCAGCAGCTCATGGCTCTTGTCCAGCATTCCCTGAATCAGCGGAATATGCAGCAGCTGCTGACCCGTAGTATTTTTCGGCGGCAGCGGATAATCCTGAATGAACTGATTATTCAGGTTGACCGCCAGCCGTGAGCCATCCGACTGGAAAGGCGCGGTATAGCGATAGCTCAGATCCATGTCGATACCGCGCGCGCGAACCAGGAAGAGATCGGGCGGCAGATTGAGGGTCAGGCTGACGGGATTAGGCTGCACCCCATCAGACTGCAACTGATTCTCATATTGCGTCAGTTCGGCGAAAGTGGTGCGGCGATCGGTCCGCACCCAGTTAGGGGCGTCATAGGCCTGGCGCGGGGAGAGCAGCTTAACGCTGTCGATGGTTGAGATATCGCCGCGCAGCAGCAGCTCACCCTGGGCAATACCCTGAACCGCCGTCAGCAGGTCCTCATCGTTGCGTCCCAGAATCAGCAGCATTTTTTCATACGGATTATCGGGCTGGCTGACAATCTCTACTGTGGGTTTTGTCACCGGCGGCAGATCTTTCAGGAAATCCGGGCGCGCTTCGTTGGTGGCAAACACCACCGCATGCTGCTGTTGCGGCAGCTGGTTATACAGCACCGGGAAACGCTGCCCGCGCCAGCCCGTTTTGCTGCCAAACCAGGAAGCAAGAATGGCGGCAGCCCGCTGCTGCGTGACATCCGGCTGGGCGCTGAACACCATCGGCAGGGTCAGCGGTCGCGTATCCCGCGAATCAAAAAAGGGTTCCGGGAAGTGGGAGAGGTCATTTTTCAGCGGCAGTTTTTGCAGCGTCAGATCGATGCCGCTCTGTTTGCCGATATCCAGCCAGATTGCGCTATTGGCAGGATTTTCACAGACGTTGGCGTAGTGGCCCACCAGCTCGAAACGCACGCGGTTAAAGTCGGCAATGTAGCGCGGATCGATCGACAGCTGCGTCTGGATCTCTTTACCCAGCTGTTCCGGCGTCAGGGTAATCAGACCGACCAGCTCATCATTGAGATAAATCTTCAGCTGCGACAGCGTCGGCAGCAGTGCGGGCGAAGGCCGAAAGCTGAGGTTCAGCAACGCGCGCGTCACCACCTCATCGCTGCGCACACCGAACTCAATCTGTCCGGTAGTGCGGGTGCCACGCAGCGTCATGCTGCCAGGCGGCGGTGCCAGCTGGGCAAAGCTCAGCTGGCTGTTCCGCAGCGGCGCGCCGCTATCCTGCGGTAAAGATTGCACAGGCGTTACACCATTGATGTTTGCGGGCGCGTCCTCCTGCGCGGCGGCACAGCTTAACGTTGCACTGCCCAGCAGCAGAGCGGCAAACCACCTGTTTACTCTCGGTATCGTCATATCATCAACTCAATGCGTTTTTTGAAGCTGGCACACGTCCGATGCCTTGCGGCAACAGCGAAGCCAGCCAGCTCACCCCAACGGTAAGCAGGTTAAACAGCCGACGTAACTGCGGCGGGCCATATTCCGCCAGGCGCAGGTAACCTTTGAAACCGAGGATCATGATATCGGCGAGGCTCTGGACCGGTTTATCTTCCGGAAAACCGTCCTGCCACAGCGCCCAGGTATCGGCGCGGGCGAAGGTACACTGGATAAATTCAATATGCTGCTGAGTGGTCAGTTGATGGAGACGCACGCCAGCCCGGTGGCCAAAGACACGCTGCACCTGGCACGGGAAGCTGAACTCCTGCTGTCCACGACGCAGCAGCAGCCACACTTTTTCATTCTCCCGCAGCGCATCCGGCTCGCGCATCTCCAGCCCGACGCCGCCGTCAGAGTAGTCACGCAGCGTACAGGGCAGCATATGACCATCTTCGCGTGCAATGGCGGCCGGCATGGCGATCTCCACCCGGTGCGCCTCACGGATCTGCCGTGCTTCAACCGAAACCGCTACCGCACCGCCAAGAATAATCATGTTGTAGAGCACCCAAATCAGGCTCACCCATACCGTCAGTACCTCATTGGCCGGACCGTGCCGCATGCGCCAGAACGCCATCAAAACCCCTGCGAGGTTGAGCAGCACCAGCAGCATATAGGGCTTGGTTATCACCCAGTCCAGATGCTCCTCCTCTACCAGCCCGCCTTTTGCGGTGACGTTAAACTTCCCTTTATGAGGATTGAACAGCGCCACGGTGGTAGGCCGGGCGATATACCAGGCCAGCACCGTCTCGTAGACCTCGCTCCAGAAAGAGTGTCGCCAGCGTCCCTGAATACGCGAGTTGGTGAGGCTGGTATGCAGCATATGGGGCAAAACATAAATGGCGATCGCCAGCGCAGGCGCGTAGATGATGTAGGCATGACAGAGCAAAAACGCCAGCGGCGCCAGCAGGAAGACCAGCCGCGGAATGCCAGAGAGAAAGTGCAGCATGGCGTTGGCATAACAGAGCCGCTGTACCCACTTCAGCCCCTTACCAAATAGCGGGTTATCAAGGCGGAAGATCTGCACCATACCGCGTGCCCAGCGGATGCGCTGTCCGATATGCGCTGACAGACTTTCGGTCGCCAGTCCGGCCGCCTGAGGAATGCGGATGTAGGCCGAGGTGTAGCCGCGCCGGTGCAGACGCAGCGAGGTATGGGCATCTTCGGTAACGGTTTCCACCGCAATACCGCCAATTTCATCCAGTGCGCTGCGGCGCAGCACGGCGCAGGAGCCGCAGAAAAAGGTGGCGTCCCAGGTATCATTACCGTCCTGCACCAGCCCATAAAAGAGCGAACCCTCATTGGGCGTACGACGAAACCGCCCGAGATTGCGCTCAAACGGATCAGGCGAGAAGAAGTGATGCGGCGTCTGCATCATCGCCAGCCGGGGATCTTTAATAAACCAGCCCATGGTCATCTGCAAAAAGGCGCGCGTCGGCACATGGTCACAGTCGAAAATCACCACAAATTCGCTGCGGCAGTACTTTTTCAGCGCGTGATTGATATTGCCGGCCTTGGCGTGCTCATGGGTGGGACGGACGACATAGTTGATACCCACGCTGGCGGCAAAGTCGCGGAATTCCGGCCGGTCGCCGTCGTCGAGCAGATAGATATTCAGGCGGTCTTTCGGCCAGTCGATGCCCATGGCAGCGTAGATGGTGGGTCTGACCACGCTGAGCGGTTCGTTGTAGGTTGGCACCAGCAGATCGATGCCTGGCCACTGATCCCGATCGACAGGCATCGATACTGGCTGACGATTAAGCGGCCAGAGCGTCTGAAAATAGCCCAGCACCAGCACCACCCAGGCGTAGGTCTCTGCCGCAATAAGCAGCAGACCAAACACCAGACTCAGCGGATCGTCCCAGTTCAGCGTCGAGGTATAGCGCCACCAGAGGTAGCGGCACGATACGGTCAGCGACAGCACAATCAGCATCATGGTCGGGAAACGCCCCGGGATGCGTCGTACCAGCATCGCCAGACTCCAGAGCAGTACCACAAAGATAAACTGCGTCATCAGGCCAAACGGCTGGCTGATACAGAGCAGCGCCAGCAACGTGGCAAACAGGGCAGTGACGGCGAAGAGGCTGCGTCGCACCAGCGGCGACAGCCGCTTCAGCCAGTGTTCGATGCGCACATCGATTCCCTGGGTCTGTGAGTGGGCAACGGCCTTGTCCAGCCAGCGGTAGCCATGGTGGCGCCAGCCAGACAGCGCACCGAGGCCACGGAAACCGCCACGAGCGCGATCGCTCTGCGGCAGGATCACCAAAAGCCACAGCGTCTGGATCAGATAACGCAGGATATCCAGCGGTCGCGGCCGCTCCGGCGAAATGTGCGGATAGAGCCGGCGGCGCTGCTGAATAATCCGCTGCCAGCCCGGCGTTTCGAAGCGAAGCAGCATCAGGCCCAGCACCGACCAGAACAGATGGAGCGCACTGGCGAAGCGGGACGCGCCATTGCCTCGCGCGGTGGTATAGCCCCTGTGCAGCGATTGCCAGGCGGGCGCTGTTAACAGCCAGCACAACGGATTCAAGAGCTCACTCCATTCAGATTGAGCAGCAGCCAGCTTGCCAGCGTGATGATCTCTTCACTGACCAACGCATGTGGCCGGTATTCACCGACCGGCTGCTTCATCATCAGCGCTTCTGCCAGCGCCTCATCCCGGTGGATCAGCAGCGGTATCAGCGGATTCAGCGAGGCCATCCAGAGCTGATGCAGATCCTGCTGCAGACGACTGTTGGCATTAAACTGATTGATAATAAACCGGGTGCGCGCCGGAAACTGGCGCTGGCTAAGCCGTAAATGGCAATTCGCGTCTGGCTGAGTGACGCACAACAGGCTGTCCAGCGACGGATAGAGCGTTTCATGCCAGGGCAGGGTATCGGCAGGCAGATCGAAAATAATCCACTGATAGCGCGCCCGCAGGTCCGGTAATGCCTGGAGCAGCGGCGCGGCGATCGCCTCATTCTGTCTGGCAATAGTCAAAGCATGCTGATGGGAAAGCACCCCGTGAGGCAGCAAATCAGGACCATCGGGATAGCGAAACCCGCTGTGCTGCCAGTCACCGCCCTCACACAGTGCTTTCATCCAGCCATTATCCTGCTGAGCGGGCAGATTAAAATGCACGCCGAGCTGGCTGACCGGGGAGCCATCGATCAACAATACTCGTTCGCCGAGTGCCGCCAGCGCCCAGCCTAATCCGGCACAAAGAGAAGTCGTGCCGACGCCGCCCCGTACGCCCTGAAGCGCGATCTGCGGCATCAGCGATCGGTCTCAGACTGGCTGGCAAGGGTTTCCGCTAATAGCGGCCAGCGCGACACGATCGCTTTCAGGCGCTCTTCCCGCGCAATGTCGACATAGCGGAAAGAGTGCAAAGAAAACGCATCACGCAACGCACTAATATCATCCTGACGATCGCCATTAGCGGCAACAGGGTTATTGAGATTGTGGTTTTTCATTACTGTTCGCCAAAAATAAAACAACGTCACACTCAGGATGACCGACTGCGCGTACGCGTAAAGGAAAGTTGAAAAATATTTCCAGAAACGCGGCAATTGCAGAACAATGTGAGCCGGCCTGTGATTAGCAATGTTTAAATTTCTCAGGTTACATCCCGGCCTGTCTATAATAAGCTAGCCTGGACTGGAAAAATAACGAATTCAATATGAAAAATTCTTTTTCGCTGGGGCTGTTGCATGTTCAGCCTGAATTAACGGCATTGCAAACGCCTGGCTGTTATTGGGTGACCTGTGCGCGGCAGGATGACGCCCGCACTTTTATTCGACAGGTAATTTCACATCAGCAGGCCGTAACGCTGATCAGCGCTGACCAGCCGCCGCGTGATTTGCTGACGCCCGACCCACCTGGCGGACCCGATCGTATTCCGCTGTTTTCTCTTTCCAAAAGCAAAGGCAGTTTGTTGCAGCTGGAAAGTGATTTTCTGCGCACGCTCGGCAGTAAAAATGGGTTGGTGATATTTAATAGCAGCGCAGCGCAATGGGATAAGCTTGATGACGCAGAATTATCCCGCTGGATAAAGGGCATGCGTCAGACGCTGCATAAAAGAAAGCTCACCCTTTTAATCGTGACCTCCGGCACCACAATAATAAATCTGAGTAATCATCTTCAGCGTTATTTTCGTCAGCTGGATGGCGTTGCGCATTTGAGCTTTCAGCAGGATAGCTGGCAGTATCGAATTAACTGGTGGTATGCCGCGGAACGCCTGCTTGCCGATCGGGCAATACGTCTGGGCTGTGAAAATGAGCGATTTTTTACCTTAAATGAAAAGCAGGAACCGCTGAGCCTCAACGATGAGCAGCATTATCTTGCGGACAACATCGTGCTCGAGGGCGCGCCGCCGCTTTCACGCCAGTGGCAACTGTTCGAGGATAATGAGCAGGTCTGGTTGCGGGCGCAGCAGGCCAATGCCGCAACGGTGATTTTCAGCCTGACCCGCAGCGAATATATCAACGAACTGGCGAAGATGGTGCACAGCCTGCGTCGTACACGCGGCAACGGCCTGAAAATTGTGGTGCGCGAGATGGGTGCCAGCCTGCGTTATAGCGACGAACGTCTGCTGCTGGCCTGCGGTGTAAACGCCATCGTCCCGACCAACGCCACAATGTCGCGCTTTCTGACCACGCTGGAGGGCCTTCAGGGACAGGTGTTTAACCGTCGCGTTCCCGCCAGTCTTGAGGCGTTAACCGCTTCGTTGCAGCCTCTGCATGAGAAAGGCTACCTGCGTCTCGATGCCTTCTGTCAGTCAGTCGGCCAGTTGATCAGCAATACCCTGCTGCCGGAAAATGATAAGGGCCTGCTGGTCGCGTTGCGGCCTGTGCCACAGCTTAAGCCTCAGCAAATCCTGACGCTCTGTAAACCGCGCCGCTTTGGCGACCTGGTCACGGTGCTGGAAGATCGTGTCATCCTTTTCCTCTCTTCCTGCCGCTATAACGACCTTGATAAGGCATTGAAATATATCTTTTCCCTGCCTCACGACGAGCTGTTTGCTAACCGGATGGTCTGGTTTGAGGATAATCAGATCCTCGCGGAAGTCAGCAATATTAAGAAACTGACGCCGATGGCAATTCAGGATCTGGCTCCGGTATCAGAGACGGCCCGCGCCGCCGTTGAGAGCCGGCCTGAAACACATGAACGCGCTGCACCGCAGCCCATCACTTTACTGCCGGAGAACAAAGCCTGATGAATCTGATGGACTGGGTACAAATTGCGCTACTAATTCTGTTTATCCTGTTGTTTTTAAAGCCATTATATCAAAAATGGCTACCCCGTCGCTGGAACGGCATCATGAATCGTTTGTTGCCAGCGCGCGCGCTTAAATCGGAAGGTCACTGGCAGCGTCAATCCTCTGAAACGGATAGAAAAAATTAATGAATACTGATCAACCCGCGGCGGCCTCCTCTTCCCGCTTTTGGTCCTCCTGGCGCGGACTGGGCGGCTGGAATTTCTACTTTTTACTGAAGTTCGGCCTGCTGTGGTATGGCTATCTCAATTTTCACGCCCTGAGCAATCTGGTGTTTCTCGCCTGGCTGCTTTTTCCGTTACCCTCGGCGCGCCTGCATCGCATCCGCCAGTTGATCTCGATTCCGGTTGGCATCGCGCTGTTCTGGCACGACACCTGGCTGCCAGGACTCAGCAGCATACTCAGCCAGGGCGATCAGTTGGCGGGCTTCTCTGCGGCCTATCTGCTCGACCTGGCCGATCGCTTTATTAACTGGCAAATGGTGGGGGCCGCCTTTGTGCTGCTGGTTCTCTATCTGTTTGTTTCACAATGGATTCGCATCACGGTGCTGGTTTCGCTGATGCTGATCTGGCTTAACGTGCTGACGATTGCTGGCCCGGCGATGTCGCTGCTGCCGACCCGGACGGCCACGCCACAGGTCGTATTGAATCAGACACCCAGCGGCGGCCAGCCAGCCGCCACGCCGGATGGACTGGAGCAGTCTGCGCCGCCGACCAGCGCGAATCTCACCGCCTGGCTGAACCGCTTTCATGAAAGTGAACGCCAGCGCGTGACGCATTTTCCCGACAATCTGCCTGCCGATTCGCAGCCTTTCGACATCCTGGTGATCAATATCTGTTCGCTCGCCTGGTCTGATATGGATGCTTCTCAGCTGCGTAACCATCCGCTGTGGCAGCATTTCGACATCATGCTGAGCAATTACAACGCCGCAACCAGCTACAGCGGACCGGCGGGTATCCGACTGCTGCGTGCCAGTTGTGGCCAGACCTCGCATAGCGATCTCTATAAACCTGCCGATCCGCGTTGCTATCTGTTCGACAATCTGGCGAAGCTGGGCTTTAAAGAGCAGTTGATGATGGATCACACTGGGGTATTCGGTAACTACCTGAAGGAGGTGCGCGAGGGCGGCGATATTCAGGCACCGCTGATGTCACAGGCGGGTATCGCACCAGAATTGACATCATTCGACGGCTCGCCGGTATTCAACGATGCGCAACTGATGCAGCGCTGGCTGGACGACCGCAGCAAAAGCAGCGATGCACGCAGCGCCACCTTCTACAATCTGATCCCGCTGCACGACGGCACCCGTGAACTCGGCAGCACCAAAACGGCACCGTGGAAACCGCGCGCACAACTACTATTCGATCAGCTTGATGCCTTTATGACGCAGCTGGAGAAGTCGGGCCGCCGCGTCATGGTACTGGTAGTGCCCGAGCACGGTGCCGCGCTGCAGGGAGACAAAATGCAGATGTCCGGCCTGCGCGATATTCCCAGCCCGGATATTACTCACGTACCGGTGGGCATTAAGTTTGTCGGGATGAAGGCGCCGCATCAGGCTCAGCCATTGAACATTGATGCGCCGACCAGCCTGCTGGCCTTGTCAGAGATTGTGTCGCGCGTCGTAGATGGGCAGGTATTTAATGCCCCGAATGTGAATATGTCGGTGCTGACTGACAAGCTGCCACAGACGCCGGTGGTGTCGGAAAATGACGGTGCAGTGGCGATAATGTATCAGGGCAAACCCTGGATCAGGCTGAACGGCGGCGACTGGGTCGCCTATCCGCAGTAACGCGTAACCGCCGGGTTGCAGAGCCGTGACCCGGCAGTTAAAGGCGGGTCAGGCGCGGCGCCTGCTCCCTGTTGAGCGCGTGGCTGTCGATGGCAGAATAGCGGCCAGTGCCGCCATTCTGCCAGTTATCAGCGCTTCTCCTGAAACGCCTGCCAGGTCAGCAACTGCAGACTGGCAGAAAAGTAGTTCTGATCCGCAGCCAGCTTATCGCTCAGATAGCCGGTTTCATTCAGCGTCAGGTCACGTACCGCCAGCAGCCCGCCCTCAAGATGGTAAGGTGCTGGGGCATTCGCCAGCACGTCGAACCAGGCGGGTGTCAGCATGCGGCTGTAACCCTGCCAGACGCGCTGAAACGGCACCAGTGCCAGACTGTGCGGGTCATACCACCAGATGTTCAGCGGCACGCGAATCGCATCGTAACTGAAGCGGTTCGAGTAGCCGACGGCCGGGGCAACCGAACCGTCGGCATTCAGTGCGACCCAGTCCATTGGCAGCCCGGTTTTGCCAAAGCTCAGCTTACCCAGCAGATCAAAGCCATCGTTAATCAGCTTATCCCAGACCTGAAGATGGCTGTGTTCACCAAACTCGCGCCATGCCTGAAACAGGAAGTAAGAGGGATTAAGCACCACATAACTGACTTTGTTAAAGCCCTGCGCACCCGGCAACATCACGGTGTGGCCGCCAAAGCTCGTGACATCCAGCCTGATAATGGCGCGCTGAATACGGTCAGATTCCTGCTGGTAGCTCTCCACCTGCCATTTCTGTGCAGCACGCTGTAGTGCCCAGGCCAGCAACACATCGCCATCCGCGGCGTTATTCTTGTCGGCGACCGGGTTGTCACTGCCCGGCACGTAGCGCCAGTAAAAAAGCTCGGTCTGCGGATTACGCAGCTGGCTGCGCGTCCACTGCCACAGCCGATCGAAGGTGGCGCGATCGTCGTTGGCCACCGCCAGCAACATGCCATAACCCTGGCCTTCGGTATGACTGACGTTGTTATTGGCGGTGTCAGTGATCCGCCCTTCTGAGGTCACAAAGCGACTTTTAAAAGTCTCCCAGCCGCTGGCACTCGCCTGCGCGCTGCAGGCCAGCAGTAAAACAGAGCAGAGCCAGACCCGCCAGAGTGGATTACGTTTCATTTCCGATCCTATTGATATCGATAGTGCAGCGTGCTGCCATCGTTGAGTTCAAGCGTAACCGGCACAATGCTGCTGCCGCCCTGGCCCTGCAACCAGCCCGAAAAAAGTCCGGCCATCACCGCACCAAACGCCGCCTGCCAGTCAGCTGGAGAGTGGATGTTGTCGCCTGCCGGTAAGGCGTGACAGGCAATCAGCAGCGCCTTCTCTTCCGGCTGAAGCTGCACAAAGCCCCAGTTAAACCGCGCCAGTTGCAGATTGCACTCGCGCTCCAGATCCTGCACGGTACGCGACTCTGGCAAAGGATAGCGGGTCGCCAGCGATTCCCCCATCTTATAGAGAAAGGCTTCCGCCTCCTGATGACCGGCGTTGGCGATCATCCCGTCAATCAGCACGCTGACCAGGTCAAACCAGCCCGGCTGATACGGATGCGATACCCCCGAATGCTCACTCATTACTTCTCTCCGAACAGGTAACGGACATAGAGCTGCGCGCTGCTTTCGTTGTAGTCACCAAAGGTGTCATAACCCAGCTGGCCGCCAATCGTCACATCTTTATTGAGTTTGTAGTCCGCCCCGGCGTGCAGGTTGTAGCCGATGCCGTTTTTACTGCCGCCGGAGTAGTAAGCGTCTTTCACGCTGCCGCTGGCGGCAAGGGATTCCAGCTCTGACTGCAGGCTGGCATCCGACGGGAAGTACGCGCTCTTATCCTGACTGTAGGTCTGATAACCGGCTGCACCGCCAATATTGACCTTCAGATCGTCAAACTTGCGTGAGAACTCTATCGGGAAGGAGACCGACGCATAGTTCTGCGGGCTGAAGTAGCCGCCCTGACCGTAGCTGAAGTAGCTGAGATTCTTTGAGAAGTCCATCCACGACAGGCTCATGCCGACTTTCAGCTCGCGATCCTCAGTGTGGAACGGACGAACGTAGGCACCGGCCGTCGCCTGCAGGTTGTTGTTGCTGGCGACATTCTCGCCGAGATAGCTGTACGCGCCTGCACCAGCATAGAAGCCTGCATCGCCATTGTCGTAGCTTAACAGGGCGTTAGCGCCGTTTTTGGTGACGCGTCCCCAGCGTTTGCCGCTGGCTTTATCTTCTGCGCCGACGTAAGAGAGCAGGCTGTCGGTAATCGCGCGGCGCTCACCGGTCAGGATCAGCGTCAGGAAGTCGGTGAGTTTCGGTGACCACTGTACGCCCCCGACCAGAGTACTGAGATCCTGGCCCAGCGGCGTACTGCCGATATCCACTTTATAGCTGTCGCCCTTCAGCGCCAGATTCAGCTCCACGCCCGAAGCGGTTTGCGAATCGGTGGTGGCGTTCGGCAGGTCATTCACCGTTGCACCGCCTGCAGCCACCACCCTGCCCTGACTCAGCGCATTGGTGCCGAAACGGCGCCAGGCATCGGCTGCGCCACTGCCCGCCGTAAGTGAGACCGGCGTGGCGGTAAAGTCGAGGCGCGCCGTTTCAAACGGCACGGTAGAGAAGGTCAGCGGCGCTTTGGCTTCCGTCAGCTTGCTCAGGCCCGACTCGCCATCACGCCCGCGCACCTGCACCATGCCCTGACTCCAGCTGCCGGTTTTTTCCTGCAGCGAATCCATCATGGTGTCGACGTCGTGCAGAATCTGTGACTGTTGAGCAACGGTTTCGCTGCCCGCGGCCTGTTCGCCCTGCGTTGTCACGCCAGCGGCAACGCCCGCCGGTGCCGCCTGCCACGGCAGCACGGTGCCGTAGCTGGATGGTGAACGTCCCACCGGCGAAGTATCACGGTTGATAAACGGATTATCCGCCAGCGCCAGTCCGCCCACGGTCGGCACGCTGCCAGGCTGCGCGCCCTGCAGGCCAATCAGCTGACCGCGCGCTGAACGCAGATAAGCCATCGCCTGAGAATGCTCGCCATTGGCTTCCGCCACCCGCGCCAGCAGCAGCAGACGATCCGGTGTCTGAGTCGTACTGTTCAGGCCGCGACTCAGCTCATTAGCGCGCTGCACATTGTTCTGCGCCAGCGCGACGTTGATGGCCCCGACGCGCGCATCCTGCGTCGGCGTATCCTGGGTCATCAGGTAGTCATAGACCACGCCCGCATCCCGGTTCATCTTGCCGTCCTGGTAGAGACGGGCCATCGCGAACATCAGATCGCGGTTCTGCGGATCCTGCTGCAGCGCGCCAATCAGCTTGTCATACGCCACCGCGTACTGACGCTGCTGCCGCAGACGATCCACTTCGTTAATCAGATAGCCATTGCGAATACCGGCCAGTTGCGTTGGTGTACTGCGCGCCTGCAGTTCCGGGTTGCTGAGGAAGCGCTGCGCCTCACTGCCGAGGCCCGCCTGATTCAGTACCGTCATCTGCGCGGCATAATCGCCCGCATTGCCCTGCACGCCACGCTGCAGGTTAGTCCGCACCACCGAAACGGCGCTGGTGAGATCGCCCGCCTGCGCCAGCTTCTGCGCCAGGTTTCCGGCATCAACCGGGTTGGTGGGTGGATTAACCGTGAGCGCCTTCAGGGTATTGGCGGCAGCAGCCGTCGCGCCCTGCGCCAGATACTGGTCGGCCGTGCTCATCTGCAGATTGAAATTAACCCGCTGCGCCAGTTCACGCATCGCCGCCGTCTTCGCGTTAGCGGGAATACGCGACAGCAACGTGCTGGCCTGCTGCCAGCCGCCGCTTTCGCTGGCGTTAAGCGCACCGGCATACAGTTCGCTGGTGCTGGCCCCGTTGCGCATCACCGGCTGCATCACGTTGGCCGCCAGCAGCGTGTCGCCCTGCTGACGATAGAGCCGGGCTAAATCGAGCCGCAGCCAGCCATCCGTGGGATAACGCTGAATACCCTGCTGCAGCGTCGCGATGGCAGCGGCATTGTTACCGGCCGCCAGTTGACGCTTCGCCTGCTGACGCAGCGCATCGGCTTCATTGGCCCGTGGCGTGACGCTCTGGCGTACGCTGTCCGGCAATGCACCCAGCAGCGTGTTAGCTTCGGTGCCCCGATTCTGCTGACGCAGAACGTAGAACAGTCCCTCTTTGGCGCTGCGGTTATCCGCATCGCTTTGCAGAATAGTGCGATAGAGTTGCTCCGCCTGCTGTGGCTGATTGGTGCGGCGCAGCACGTCGGCGCGGAACAGTCTGGCGGCCAGCCCTTTTTCGCCGTCAGCCTGCACCAGCGGTTCGCTTAATGTCAGCGCCTGCGCCGTGTCTCCGCTTTTCAGTGCCTGCTGGGCGCTGGCCAGCTGTGCATAAAAACGCGCATCGTCAGCCTGCTGCTGACGCGATGAACCCTGATCGCCGCCGAGCTGAGCAGACCGCTGCAGATAATCCGCCGCTTCCTGATAACGTCCGGCTCGCTGGGCCACATAGCCCATGCCCGCTAACGCATCGGCATCCTGCGGATTCGCACCCAGTACTTTTTCAAAGCTGGACTGCGCACCGCCGACGTCACCGCTGTTCAGCGCGCTGAATCCGGCCCCTTTTTCTGCGCCGCCGACGTTTTTACGGTAGTAGTCGATGACAGCGGAGTCCTGCGGATGACGTTGCTGCCAGGTCTGATAGAGCGCCGCATCTGACGGCTGCGGACCGAGCCACAGCAGCGCCTGACGCAGTGAGCGGTCGGCATCCTTATTACCGCTTGCCAGCGAACTCAGCACCTCAATGCCTTCGCGACGGGTTGTTTCCTGATAGGTCAGCGCTTTACCCAGCGCCAGCCGTGCGCCGGTGTCCTGCGGATGCTGAGCCGCAAACTGGCGCAGTGCCTCAACCGCCTGCGGCAGCAGCGTACGGTCGCCCGCCATAGTGAGATAATATTCTGCCGCGACGCTGGGTGGTGGCGCATTGCCGCTGAAGGTGTTGCGCCAGGTCTGTAACGCCGCCGGAATATTGCCGCTGCGCGCCTGCTGACGCGCCAGCGCAAGCTGCGCCTGCGGAATGGTCTGCATCTGGCGCGCGTTATCCAGCTCGCCAAGATGCGGATCGTTGGGGGAGACCTGACTCAGACGGGCGCGATACTGCGCCGCCGCCGCAGTGTCGCCACCCTGCTGTGAATAGAGCGCCAGCAGGTAGAGCGCCTGAGTGTTGTTGGGTTCAACCATCAGCACCTTTTGCAGTGAGGCTGTCGCCAGGTCGTCATGCGCTTTCTGATGCCAGTAAGAGGCCTGATCGAACAGCGCCTGCAACGCCGGATTGGCGCTTTCCGCCGCCAGCAGCGGCTGTGACAGGGCCAGCGCACTGCCCAGCAGCAACGCCTTACGGATACCGGCACTTAACAGATTTTTTTTCATTATTATTATCCTTACTTCCTGCCGGAATCACGGTCCTGCTTTGGGTTCAGACGTCGCCAGGCGTGACGCTTCAGCATCACCCAGGCCGCACTGCCCACCAGCGCGGAGAGCAGCATCGCCGCCACCGCCAGCAGCACCGAGTGCTGGTTGGCATACCACACCACCATCATGTACCAGGGCAACTCACCGCTGGGAAACTGCGCGCCGACGCGGAAACTGCGAATGCCGTTTTCATCGGTAATAATCGCGGTATCGCCACGAATGCCGGCGTTAATCTGCGCTGAACTCAAATCGTTATGCAGTCGCAACAGCTGATCGTCGCTGGTTGCCACCGTCATCACCACCAGCCGATCGCGGTTCCATGGCGATCGGTAGCTGAGGAAGCCTCGCCACGCTTCGTTGGAGGAGAAGTAACGATCGGCATCCAGCTGCTGACGGCTCCAGTCACCGGTCAGCCAGCCACGTAATTTTTCCAGCGTGTCAGGCTCTTTCACCCCAAAAGTGCTGCTGGTGGCGTCATAAGGGGAAGCCGCCAGCATCGCCTGATTAAAGGCGCTGTTGCCGGTGGTGCTCACCGCCAGCAGATCGCTCTGCTGTATGCGCGCCAGATGGGTTCCGCCAGTCGGCAGGCCAAACAGTACCTGATTCTGTGTCAGCGCCAGACCGGTGGCTTTACCAGCCCGCGCCGCCAGATCCAGCAGCGTTGACAGTTCAGCATCGCTGGGCGTTTCCGGCAGCAGCAGCGTGGTCTGGCTGAAATCGGCCAGACGTGAGAACGGGAAAGAGGCACCCACAAAGTAAGAGAGGTTCGGCAGCATGCTGAAGTGACGGGTATGGCTCAGATCGATCCATGAATCCTCTTCAATCCGGCTCTTGATGTTGTTGTTCAGTAACACACCGCAGGGCGCATCAGCCCGCGGTTTGATATTGAAGTAGAGCGCCAGCTGGTTATCGCCATAGATCAGGTAGGGTTCGAGATTAAGCTGATACTGCTCCTGACGCGCATCACCGCCCAGACGGTGCCAGGCGTTCTCCAGCAGGCCGACTTTGTTCACCGTCAGATTGCGCAGAAAAGTGCCGTTAAGCATGACGTTAAGGAAGGAATTATCCTCATCGATCCAGCTTTCGGACGGGAAGCGATAGTGCAGATTGACCGGCACTGTGTCGCCATCCCACAGGAACAAATCAGGCGCGGCGCGGAAGTTAACACGCAGCGCATCATGCCAGATGCCGCTACTGGTCAGACTCTGATCTTTACGCAGCAGTTCGCTCAGTCGTACCGGACGGTCAGTGTTAATCCAGCGCGGGGCATCGTAAGGTTTGCGGTTTGCAATAGTCTGTGCGGGGACCTGCAGATGACTCTCATCCGTCGTCAGTGGCTGCGTCGTCAGACGGTTCGCCGCCTGACGCAACTGCTCCTCATTGTTGCCACTGACCAGCAGCAATTTGTAAACCGGATTATTGGGATTATCCACCACCTGCAACATCGGACCGTTACTGGCCGGGAAAGTCAGGGTGCCGATCCGGTCACCAGGATGACCAAACAGGATGCCGTTGTGTTCCGGCAGTTCGCCGCGCACCACCGGGAAACGGATGCCGCGATAATCACTCTGAATGCCAAGCCAGGATGTCACCAGTGCCGCCGCGCTGACAGCATCGGCTGAAACATGACTGGCAAAGCCCACCGTCACGGTGGACGCCGTCATCCGCTGAGGATCCAGGAAGGGGCGCGGGAAATTACGCAGGCTGGTGCCGATATTGAGCTTCTGACCCTCAAGGTGCAGCGATGTGTTCGGCAGAATGGTGACCTGATACTGCTGTGCGCTCTCTCTTTCACACAGCAACTTGTCCGCATCATTGATTTTAAAACTCAGATTGTTCGCCGACACCACCATCGCCGCCGGAATATCCAGCTCATAGTCGCTGACATCGCTGTCCGTCGCACCCAGCGGCAGCGTGCCGAGCGGCTGACCATTCAGCATCAGTTGTAGCGACGTATTGCGTGCCGCCAGCGCAGCTGAGACGCGCAGCGTCAGATTAAGTCGCGCATTGGTGATGACTTCATCGCCGGGCAGGGTAAAGGTGATGCCCGACTGAAGCTGGCCGCCGGTCAGCGTGATGCCGCGCGACTGGCCCATCTGGGCCACTGAAATAACACTACTGATTGGCTGATTGATGGCAGCCGCGATCGGCGGCTGCGCTTCTGCAACCGGTGCAGCTACCTGACCTGGCGCGTAGGGCAGCGCACTGGCGGCCGCTTCCAGCGCGGGATCGGCACTGCTCAGGCCCTGCGGCAGGGGCACCGCGGACAGCGCGCTGCTGTCCTGGGTCACCGCGCCGGTGGCGGCCATCGGCGCGGTGGTCTGGGCAGAAGCCGCCGCCTCACCGGTCGATGACGCGGTCTGAGGCGTTGAGGCCGCGTCACCGGTCACTGAAGATGGCTGAGTTTGTGATGTCGCCTCGCTACCTGGGGCGTAAGAGGCGTTCACCGGGGGTGCCATGGCATTGGGTGATGCACTCTGAAGCGCCGATGCTGGTGCAGATTCTGCGGACGGTGTCGCAGATGGCGCATTTGCCGCTGGTGACACTGATGGCATTGCAGACTCTCCACCGCTGACCGGGGCGGCTACCTGGTCTGAACCTGCCGTCTGGGTGGAACCATTATTCATGGGTGCCACAGATGCCGCATCGCTGACCGGAGCCAGATTTGTCGCGGGTGCACTGACGGTGGCATCGGCAGGCTGCGTGGCGGAAACGGCATCAGACGGCATCGGAGCCGGACTGTTTACCGGCGCACTGGCAGGCTGCGCGGTGGAAGCAGCATCAGGCGGCGTCGGAGCCGGACTGTTTACCGGCGCACTGGCAGGCTGCGTGGTGGAAGCAGCATCAGGCGGCGTCGGGGCTGAACTGTTTACCGGCGCAGCACTGCTGTTATCAGTAGCAACCGGCGTTTCCGCGCCAGCGGGCGTCAGCCATAACGCTGCGGTCAGTGAACTGACCAGCAAAGTTTGCGTCAGGATCTTCATGCCGCCCCATCCTCTTTCGCCGCCGCGGCAACCGGGTCGACATTTTTACGTTTATCGTGGCGGCCTTTCCAGGTCAGCCAGAACAGCTCAAAGACGGTACGGATAATAGTGCCCAGCGAAATCAGTGGGTTGTCCTGCTTATACTCCGGCTGAATCCAGGCATCAGCACGAGCCAGCACCACACGGACCAGTTCGCGACGACGCGCCAGCGGCATCGCCTCAAAGCGCAGACGGATGCTCTCATCATCGCCGGAAATCTGACTGACCGGGATAGTGATCGCGCCGGATTTCAGCAGCAGATCAATCTCTTCAATCTCATCAGTTTCATGACGTCCATCGGGTGCATCAAGCTGCGCGCCGCCCATCGAAAGGTTGCTGGTCTGGGTGCGCGATGAAATGCCGCTGGCGTAATGAATAATCGCCGGGATTTGCACTTCAACACGGATGGTTTTACGCACCTGCTTGGTTTCGCGCGCCACGGCAATTGCCGCCATCAGAATGATCAGGCTGAAGATCGCCCAGCCGACGTTGAGCGCGATTACGTAAGGATCGACGCCAAAATAGTCATGCATCACGGCGCGCACCACGCCGGCTACAATGCCAATGCCCAGCAGCAGCGCCACAATCACATGCGGACGCACGATGTGGAAATCGAAGAAGCCCTGATCCAGCACGCCGCCTTTATCGGTCACGTTAAACTTGCCATGTTTTGGCGACAATAGAGTCAGAATGGTCGGGATCACCAGATGGAAGCACATCACCGTCTCATAAATTTCACCCCAGAAGGTGTAACGGAAACGGCCATTCATCCGTGAGTTAACGTAGAGCGACATCACCAGATGGGGCAGCACATAGGCAAAGATCAGCGAGGCCGATGAGTGAATAATATTCAGGTTAAACAGCAGGTAAGCCAGCGGTGCGGTCAGGAAGGCAACGCGTGGCAGGCCAAACTGGAAATGCAGCATGGCGTTGAGATAGCAAAGACGCTGCTGCCACTTCAGGCCACGGCCAAACAGCGGGTTATCGACGCGGAAAATCTGTGTCATGCCACGCGCCCAGCGGGTACGCTGAATGATATGCAGGCCCAGACGTTCTGTTGCCAGACCGGCAGCCAGCGGGATCGACAAAAAGGCTGAGCCCCAGCCCAGTCGCTGCATTTTCAGGGCGGTGTGTGCATCTTCGGTCACGGTTTCAACGGCAAAACCGCCAATCTCTTCCAGCGCTGAACGACGGATAACCGCACAGGAGCCACAGAAGAAAGTGGCATTCCAGTTATCGTTACCCTGCTGCACCGGGCCATAAAACAGCGAGCCTTCGTTTGGAATGCTGCGTGCGGCGCGCAGGTTACGCTCAAAGGGATCGGGAGAATAGAAGTAGTGCGGCGTCTGTAGCAGCGCCAGCTTCGGATCTTTCAGGAACGGTCCGACCGTCGCCTGCAGGAAGGTGCGCGTCGCCACGTGGTCGCAGTCGAAGATGCAAATCAGCTCACCTTTGGTGATTTTCATCGCATGGTTGAGGTTCCCGGCTTTGGCATGTTTATTGTCGTCACGGGTGATATAACCCACGCCGACATCCGCCGCAAAGCGGGCAAACTCGCTGCGCTTGCCATCATCCAGCAGATAGACCCTGATTTTGTCACGCGGGTAGTCGATACACTGCGCCGCGAGTACGGTGTCGCGCACCACATCAAGACTTTCATTGTAGGAAGGCACATAAATATCGACCGTCGGCCACAGGCTGGTGTCGTCCGGTAAGGGTTCGATGGTGCGTTTTAATGGCCAGGTGGTTTGCAGGAAGCCAAGAATTAAGATCAGCCAGACGTACAGCTCCGCCAGATATAAGCCAATGCCTAAGATAGCTTCAACTTCGGAATTAAAGTGCAGCGTCTCGGTGGTCCGCCACCAGATATAGCGGCTGGACATCAGCGCAGAGAGAACCACCATCACCACCGTTATTTTGCGGCTCTTGCTGAAACCCAATAAAAACATCATGCCGATGCTGATCAGACCAAAAATATACTGTTTCTGGCTGTCCATTGGCGTAATGATGATCACCGCCGCAACGGGTGCAAGCACCAGCAGCAGCAGGTAAAACCCGATTTTACTCATGATTCACCCTGAGAAGAGCTGTGTAAGTCAGTCGCCTGGCAGAAGCCGACTAAAAGTGGTTTGTGCGGATGGGAGCCTGAACTTCGCCATTACCCACGGTGATATTCAGAATGCTGCTGACCCTTTTCGCGATCAGTTCAATATCAAATGCCGCTGCCGAGGCGGGACTGAAATCATAAACAGACTGCTGCGAAGCATTGGCTTCACCTACACTTTCATCACGGTGAACCACGCCCAGTAAATTATCGCCCAGGCGCTGCTGCATAAACGCGGTGACATCGCGATTGATATTCCGGCGGTTGTCACACTGGTTAAGGATGAAATAGTGACCCTGCTTATTATTGAGAGGCTTACCGATCATCCGGTTCTCTTCAATCTGCGGTAATAACGATACTGATGCGGTATCGGCTAACATCACTACTAAATGCATATCGGCCAGCGCCGTCATTGCTTTAAGGGCGGGGCCCGGGCCCGGCGGGAAATCAGCCACGATCACCAGACCGGGATAATTGAGCACCGTATCCAGACCGCGCTTAATAAAGTGGGGATCTTTCATCAGGTTCTCTTCGAACCGTTCGCGCTGCGGCTCCGTGACGTCGCCATAGGGCAGCACAAAGATATTGCCGCCGGTGGTAAGAATCGACTGGCTCCAGTCCGCCTGCTCTTCTGAGCGCGCCACAAATCCGCGGCCATCATGAAGCGGCACGCCAAAGTGAAGACGCATTGCATTCTGCACATCAAAATCAATCGCCAGAACTTTGCTACCGGAACGCGCCAGACTCCAGGCCAGATTCGCCGCCAGCGTGGTTTTCCCCACGCCCCCCTTCGGCGAGCACACACAAACTAATGGCATAGCGCAATCTTCTCCAGTAACGGTTTGAGTAAGGTTTCTTTCGGCAGATTAATCTCGCGCGAGCGGAACAGCGCACCAAATCGTCCTGGCTCAGAATGGGTGGCGGTGGGTGCGACGACGAGCTGAAGTTCCGCCACGGCGGCAGGCCGGACCGGCTCAGCACGCAGCGGGGTCGCAGGCTCAGCCACGGCCGCTTTTTGCAGTGGTGGCGGTGGCGGAAAGAGTGATGAAGGACCGCGTGCAGTCGTGCTGGTTGCTGGCAGGTTGCTGCCTGACAGGCTATCGAGAATCGAGGTGCGAGCTGCCATTGCCGGTTGCGCAGTGAGTGCGGTATGTCGTGCCGGTGCCCCAGGCGGTGGAGCCGTAAACTCATCACCACGCAGCGGCTGAGGTTGCGGCAGGTCAATACGCTCGCCGCCGCCAAACGGTGTCTGATGTTCTTCTTTCGCCAGCTGGCGAATCAATGCCCATTTACTGTGTTCCGCCGCTTCCTGCGTCTGGCCAGACATATCTTTAAAGTCGATGTCGAGCGTTTGCGTTTTCTCTTTAAAACGCTGCAAATCATCGTAATTATTCTTCATTGGCCATGGCCTGCAACAAGGTGGGAATTTTCCTGGAATATAACACATCCCTTTAATATCAGTCAGAAAAACCTGATTACAAAAAAAGCAATTTCAATCAAATTGTTTAATCATAAAGATTCAATAGTGGCGGAATAAAGCCTCTGCTGAGTCATTGCCGCTGATAATTAATAAGTAATACTTAAGTTAAATTCATTAGCCCTGTTTTAATAATTTTTCAGAAAATACCGCTCTTACAACCTCTGGCACTGCCAGGCTGACTCCTGTAAACAGCGTTTCAAAGAGCGTTCAGGCTGCCGCAGGCGCAAAAAAATCGCACTTCTGCCATAAGTGATTGAGGCTATTTATCTTTTTTCACTGCAAATATCGCCAGAAGAAAAACAGGTTAAGACTGATAACGGAAAAAGAGGAGGAATAACCAGAAAGTGCTCGCTGACCTGCCAGCAGTGCGGCTTGCAGCTGAGTTGAGATAAAAAAAGGCTCCAGAAAGGAGCCTTCGGCTGGGGAGTTAAGATCGCGAACAGGCTCAGGGGGGCATACGCCTTAAGCAAAGACGCAAAAGACGCCATCCCTGGCAGGCTCAGCGCGGGCGATTACGCCCCTCATCCCTGAGGGGCACCCGTAGCCGGGCCAACGCGTTGCGTTGTTCAAAAACGCTCCCGGTGTTTTTAGTACGCACCTCATCCCTGAGGTGCGCCCGTAGCCG
>NZ_LGYX01000023.1:0-175026 GCF_001264395.1 Pantoea sp. CFSAN033090
GCGGTGGTGACCATCAGCGACCAATCGGGCGCGGTGCTGGGCAGCAGCACGGCAAACAGCAGCGGCGTATGGACGTTCGCGGTGGCGGAGCTGGCAGACGGTGAGCACGTCTTTACGGCATCGGTAACCAACGCAGCGGGCAACAGCAGCGAGGCGAAATTTACCCTGAATGTGGATACCACACCGCCAGAACCAGTGATCATCCAGTCATTACAGGATGACGTCGGTACATTGCAGTTCACCTCACCAGTGGCAGGTAATGTCATTGACGATCCGGCGCCGACCTTTACCGGCAAGGCGGAAAAAGGCTCGCTGGTTACGCTTTATGACAATGGCATCCTGCTTGCGACAGTGACGGCAGATGCACAGGGTGAGTGGAGCTATACGCCGACCACTAACCTGCTGGAAGGGACACACGGTATTACGGCGACGGCAACGGATGCTGCAGGTAACGTCAGTGAAATCAGCAGTAGCTGGGATTTTATTATCGATATCACAGCGCCTAACGTTGGGATTTCAGGAAACTCAGAGGAGTCACTGAGCGGTGTTACTGAGCCTGGCGTTGTGGTTGTCATTGTCGATAAGAACGGCACGGAATATAGCGTAGTAGCCGATCAGCAGGGTAAATGGGTGATAGCACCTAACCCAATCTCAGCTGGCGAGTCAGGAGAGATCTACGCTATCGATCCAGCAGGGAACAAGGGCGATACAGTGGCCTTCCAGGGATCTGCACTGGCTACGTATAGCTTGCTGAATGAAAGTATGCAGGTGAACACTACCACCACTGGAGACCAGCTTAACCCGTCGACGACCCGGCTGGCGGACGGCCGCATCGTGGTGACGTGGCAGGGCGCAGGTGTCTCCGGCACCGAAGTTTACATGCAGCTCTTTGAGGCCGACGGTATACGTAAAATCGGCACCGAGCAGCAGGTGAACCAGCGCACGGCCAACAATCAGGACAGCCCGCAGGTGATCGCGCTGACCGACGGCGGCTTTCTGATTGTCTACGAGTCCAACGTTAACGGACTGGACAACAGCGGCGACGGCGTGATGGCGCGCCGCTACGGCGCCGATGGCCAGGCGGTGACCGATGAGTTCCAGGTGAACACCACCTACAGCGGTGCGCAGAACCGTCCGGGTGCGATGGCAACCGCCGACGGCGGCTACATCATCAGCTGGGAAGACCAGGGCACAGGCATCGTGCAGCGCAGCTACGGGGCGGATAACCAGCCGGTGACGGGCGAAGTGACGGTGGCAACCGGCAAGGGCATGGGCAGCTCCGGCGGGTCGGAAATGGCGGCCTTTACCGATGCGGCGCACGGCGGCATGTACGTGACCGTGTGGAACGCCACCAGCGGTCCGGGTGACACCAGCGGCAGCGGGGTTGTCGGGCAGATTTTTGCCGCAGACGGCACGCCACTGGGGGGTAACTTCCAGGTGAACACCACCACGGACAGCTCCCAGAACTATCCGGACGTTATCACCCTGAACGACGGCAGCATCGTGGTGTTCTGGGACAGCAGCGACAGCGGCACCAGCGGCTCTGACATCCGCGCAGTGCACTACCGCGTGGATGCCGCCACCGGGACGCTGACGCTGGTCGGCAGCGGTGACTTCATCGTCAACAGCTACACCAGCGGCAAGCAGTATAAGCCGGTCGGCGTGGCGCTGGATGATGGCGGCTACCTGCTTATCTGGGGCTCTGAAGGCGGCGACGGGGATGGCTCGGCCATCTACGCACAGCGCTTTGATGCGAACGATAACAGGGTGGGACGCGAGTTCCTGGTGAACACCACCACGAGCGGCAACCAGGGTACCGGTGGCGACTCGGTGGATGCAACGCACATCTTTGACGCCGTGCTGACCGCGGACGGCAGCGTATACGTGACGTGGCAGTCGGACAACGTGGACGGTTCGGGAACCGGCATTGAAGGTATCGTGATTGACGTGGATGCGGCGTTCTACTCCGAGTACACGGTGAACACCACCACCACGGGAGCGCAGACGGTCTCGTCGGTAGCCAGCCTGCCGGACGGCGGCGCCATCGTGGTGTGGCAGTCGGCGAGCGGAGACGGCTCCGGCAGCTGTGTCAAGGGCCAGCTGCTGGATGCGAAAGGTCAGCCGGTCGGGGCGGAGTTCACGGTGAACACCACCACAGCGGGCGACCAGATCACGCCGCAGGTTACCGTGCTGTCAGATGGCACTTTCCAGGTGGTGTGGAGCACGGATTCCGGTGCGCATATCAAGGGTCAGGGCTATACCTACAGCTACGACGGTGCGGGTAACGTGAACGGCGTCGTGACTAATGGCGCAGAGTACAATGTGGACTCCAGCACCGCCGCCAGCAAAATGCGCGTTCCGGTGATCACTTCGCTGGAAGACGGCGGTTATCTGGTGGTTTGGGAAGCGAGCCTGAACGGCAACTGGACGGTTTATGGCCGTCAGTATGACGCAAACGGCACGCCGGTCACGGCGGAGACCGTGCTGGCAACCACGACCCTGAACGCAAATGCCATCATTCCTGAATGGGAGCCGTTACCATCTGTTACAACGCTGGAAAATGGCCAGGTTGCGATTACTTATGCGATTAAAGCCACTGGATATGATGTTGGTGTGTCAGTTTATGATCCGTCAACGCATGCTGTAACAGGCAGCTTCGTAGCGAACCAGACCCTGACTAACAATCAGGCGTCATCCGCAGTCAGTGCGCTGCAAAACGGTAACTACGTGGTGACCTGGGACTCTAACGATACCAGCGGACCGGATCAGAATGGTTACAGCGTCTGGGGCCGCATCTACGCGGCAGACGGTACGGCGCTGACCAGCGAGTTCCTGATCAACACCACGACGGCTGGCGATCAGCACATGGCGAGGGTGGTCAGTCAGGCTGACGGCAGCTTTATTGCCGTTTTCCTGTCAACAACCGACATCGCGCCGGGTGCAGGTACCAGCGGTATCTACGCACAGTACTTTGATGCTGCGGGTAATAAAGTGGGCCAGCAGATCCAGATCAACCAGCTGACCTATGGTGAGCAGGTTGAAGTCGATGCGACCTTCCTGGCGGGCGGTCAGCTCTACGTGACCTGGACCGATCAGGGCGTGGGCGACGGCGATGGCTCAGCAATCAAAGGCCGCTTAGTTGATCTGAACGAGACACTGGGACTGACGTCTGAAACGGGATCGACGCATATTGAGTATCAACCTGCTCAGTACGATCTTAATGGCACTTCAGGTAATGATGTACTGGATGCACGCGGCGCGAATTCCGTCGATGCAAAAGAGGGCGATGATACTATCGTCATTAACAGTACTCATTTTAGCAGTGTGAAAGGAGGAGAAGGTCACGATAAGCTGGTCTGGGATTCTAATAACGATTTAGAACTCGGAACGGTATCAGGCAAAATTAGTGGAATTGAAGCTATCCATCTGGGTAATAACACGGCGCAAACATTATTTATCAGCGTCAGCGATGTGCTCGAAATTACTAAAGATAATGGTAGTGAAGCGAACACATTACATATTACGGGAGATGTGGGAAGTTCAAACAATAGTAATGCAACTGATACCGTTAATATTGGAAAATCAGAATGGACGGCTTCAGCCGCACAAACTGAAAATGGCGTTAATTATGACGTCTATACCAATAATGATGACACCACTGTCAAGCTGTTAATCCAGCATGGCTTAAACGTTATCTGATAGAACTGGCGATGACTTCGGTCATCGCCAGCTTTTTTTCACATCAAACTCACCTGATGGGCCTGTTTAAGGCAGGCCCATCAGGTGAGCCCCAGATCTGATTGCGCAGATGAAAAAAATAAATAAAGGCATGTGAGCAGCATGTAAAACCTAAATATTTCTTTTTAGCAGAATTAACGTTGCCATATGACATGTCGGGCGGTTAAAACAGTTCCGGTCGCAGGATTGAATTAGCGACAGAGAAATTAGCCATCCCACTTTATTTGTTATTTTGAGTTAACTATGAAAAAAAACTTGTTCACTACAAAATCCAGATGTTCGCTGCATGGTTTAATTGCGGGGTTGCTATTTTTTAATCCCCTGTTAAATGCCCATGCAACGGACTTTATTGAAATGATTCGTATGACAGCCGACCATCCATCGGTAAAGTCTGCTTTATCAAACAGCACCGGTGCTATGTATGATATCGATCAGGCAAAAGCCGCTGATGGTTTTCAGATCAGCACGGGTATCAGCGCATCAGGATATTCAGGTCAACCCGGTTATGAGAATAACCCGGTCTCCCCGCATATCACTGTAAGTAAATTACTTTACGATCACGGACGTACTGATGCGAGCGTTGCCGGAAAGCAGGCTGCTTATTCCATGCAGCAGGCTCAGGTAAATGTCACGCGCGAAAATCTCAACGAGCAGGTGCTTTCTCTTTTCACCTCTGCAGCCACTAATGCCACAGTGGTCGCTGTGCTGGATAAAGAAATTAACGCACTGCAGGATCTGCTTAATCGGGTAAAGAATATTGCCAGTATTGATAGCGGCAGAGCTTCTGAGATCAATCAGGTTGCGACTCGCCTCAATTCCGTGATTGCCAGTCGTGAAATGAGCTACACCACCTATATACAAGCGCAGCAGCAACTCAGCTCGCTGCTGAACCACGAGATTGTTATCACCAGAGGCCTGCCCGATCTGAAAAAAGCGGGTCTGTTGCCCGCGTCACTGGCACAGGCACAACAGGTACTGAAAGAAAATCCCAACTGGGCGGTCTCACGCGAGCGTAAAGAAGAAGCGAGAGCCGCAGTGGATCTGGCCTCTAAGTGGAACAGGCCGAAATGGAGTGTGCAACTGAGTATGGACAGTCCAAAGCGCAACGGTGAAATGGAACCGTTTAAAGCGGTGACGTTACAGGTGAGCAGCGATATCAATCTTTGGGATGGTGGGGCTGGCAGGGCAAATGCCAAAGCTGAAACTCAGCGACTCATTGCCGCAGAGGCGGATCAGGATGCAACACTCCGGACATTGAAACAGCAGCTGGATCAGCTGTGGGTCTCCTTACCGCTTCGTGAACGCCAGCTCAATGCATTACAGAGACAGTCAGAAACCGCGTTGAAAACCTGGAAAGCGGGGGAAGTACAGTTCTTCGCGGGGCAGCGTCCGTTAACGGATTTAATCTCGTTTGCTACCGACTATTACACCAGTCTCGCAAGTTATCAGGAGCAGCAGATGCAGTATCTGGCTGCGCAATGGAACATCGTTGCGGCACTGGGTAAAACCAGCCAACTGGTGCAGAAGGTTAACGCTTTACCAGCGAATACCATCGAAGCGGTGCACTAATCACGCTGACGTAAAAAACGAGTATTTCTGGCCGCTGTCATGCTTTGCCGCCAGACCAGAATGAATTAGTTGTCCAGGGGACGCCATTGTGACTGATATACAATTTGAGCCTGCTGGCTCTGAACTGAATGCTGAAAACAGAGTGTTATCCAGATCGCCATCAGATACGCAGGAGACTTTGCTGGTTGCACTGCAAAGCGCACTGCGCCTGTTTGACGTCCGGCTTACGCTAAATGCTTTACGTGTGGGTATGCCTGCATTTCCACCAGACGCTGATATCAGCGCCCAGAATGACTGGGCATTGCGCACGCTGCAGAGCCGCGGCATGAGTGCTGCCTGGCAGAAGATTGACCTGACGGATGTGAAAAGCTTTGTTCTCCCCGCCATCATGCGTCTGGAAACGGGCTACTGCGTGCTGACACAGTGTAGCGAAAAGAAGTGCGCCATTATCGATCCCGCACTGGGCAGCCAGCCTGTTGAGGTCGATTTCGCTCGCCTGGCTCAGCACTATAGCGGCGAGTTGTTGCTGCTGCGACCTAAGTCTTATCTTGATCATCGTGCCGATGACATTGTCCATGTCGGTAAAGGGCACTGGTTCTGGAATACTTTGTGGGGATTCAAACGTTATATCTTTGAAGCCGCCGCATTGTCAGTCGTTATTAACCTGCTCGTTCTGGCGATGTCCGTATTCACCATGACGGTTTATAACCGGGTACTGCCTAACCAGACCTACGTAACACTCTGGACGATGGCTATCGGCGTGAGTCTGGCGTTGCTGTTTGAACTGGCTGCACGGCTGGGTCGGGCCTGGATTACCGATCGCGCCGGTAAAAAGATCGATCTGGTGTTGGGCGCACAACTTTTTCGTCACGTGCTGAACGGCAAAATGTCGGGTCGAGCCCAATCCAGCGGTGCATTTGGCAATGTCATGCAAAGCTTTGACAGCGTCCGCGAGCTTACTACGTCAGCCGCTTTAACGACGGTTGCTGACTTACCCTTTGTTTTACTCTTCCTGGTTGTAATCCATCTGGTTGCCGGGCCACTGGTCTGGTGTGTGATCCTGATATTAGTGGTCATCGTGGCGATGGTGCTGCTGATGCAGATCCCTTTGAAACGCCACGCTGAAGAGTCAATGAAAATAGGCAGTAACCGTTACGGTCTGGTTATTGAATCACTGGATAATCTTGAAACCATTAAAGTTCTGCGTGCTGAAAACCTGGTCGCCTCTAAACACGATGTTGCCAGCGTAAAACTCTCTGCAGTGAATATGAAATCGCGGTTCCTTGCCACTATGGGCTCAAGCGTTATTCAGACGACCCAGCAGTTTGGCACCGTTATTCTGCTGGTCTGGGGTGCTTATCTGGTCGGTGATGGTGATATCTCAATGGGGGGCATCATTGCCACTATGACCCTGATGGGGCGCGCCATAATGCCCATAGCAACGCTTGCCGCACTGGGATTGCGTATTCAGCAGGCAAAAACCTCGCTGGCCATCCTCAATAAAGTGATGCAGGCCCCTGCTGAACGCGATAATGAGAAGGTTTATGTGCAGCTTCCCCAGGGCAGCCAGACCGGGATTGTCTGTCAGGGCGTTTCATTACGTTATAAAGACGATTTACCGGCCATCGTTGAGCAGCTTGATGTCCGGTTCTGTCAGGGCGAGCGGGTTGCCATACTGGGCAAAATGGGCAGCGGTAAATCTTCGCTGCTGCGCATGCTGGTTGGGCTATATCCACCCACAACAGGCACGATCACCATTGCTGGCGTAGATATTGGCCAGGTCGAGCCGGTGGAATTACGGACTCGTATCGCGCTGGTCAATCAGGAACCACGTTTTATGTATGGTTCGCTGCGTGACAACCTGGTGATGGGAGCACCCTATGCCAGCGACGAAGAACTGATGGCCGCTGCAAAAATGACCGGGGTGAGTGATATTGTCGCGGCCCATCCCATGGGCTTTGGTATGCCTGTCAGTGAGCGTGGTGAAAACTTTTCCGGCGGACAAAAGCAGGCGATAGCCCTGGCTCGCGCCATTCTGTCGAATCCGGATGTTCTGCTACTGGACGAACCTACATCGGGGATGGATATGGGGTCGGAACGCACTATCCTGCAGGCGCTCATCCCGGCAATGGAAGGCCGAACCGTGATTATCGTGACCCACCGTCCGGCAGTGCTGAAATACGTTGATCGGGTGATTGTGATGGATGAAGGCATCAAAGTAGCTGATGGGCCGCGTGAAGAGATTATCGGTTTATTAAACAGCGGGAAGATCCCGGCCGCATCGGTGCTGCGTAACGCAGCGAAACATGCTGGCGTTGAGATAAGCACAGAGCGTCAGCCACAATCTGGCGAGGTAACAGTATGAGCAGCCTGTCCCCTGATAAAAACGTTGACCAAAAGCGCCTGACCGAACATACAGCCAGTGACATGGTGAGGGCCGCCCGTCAGGATCGCTGGGAAGGCTGGCTATTTATTGCCTGGGGCAGCGTGGCGTTAATGGTGCTGGTAATCGTCTGGGCCGCCAATTTCAACATCGAAGAGGTGACAACCGGGTCAGCCAAAATTGTTCCCAGTTCCCGCGAACAGGTTTTGCAAAGCCTGGAGGGCGGTATTTTGCAGGAGTTAATGGTGCATGAAGGCGATACGGTTGAAAAAGGTCAGGTTGTGGCCAAAATCGATCCCACGCGCGCCGAAGCCTCCTTCCGCGAAAGCGCTAACCGCCTGCTGGCACTGAAAGCCCAGGCCGCGCGTCTTGAAGCAGAAGCGACCGGCAGCGAGCTTGTGTTCCCGCCAGAGGTCATGAAAGTACCTGAACTGGTTACCCGTGAAACCGATGCCTGGAAACTACGCAAAAGGGCGGTAAATGAGTCAATAGAGGGCTATCTGAAGTCAAAAACATTGCTGCAGAAAGAGCTTGAAATGGCGCGACAGCTCTCAGCCAGATCGCTGCTGTCAAAAACTGAGGTTCTGAAACTTGAGCGTCAGATGAATGATGCCGAATTGCAAATTACCGAGCGAAAAAACCGCTACCGTAACGAGGCTAACGATGAACTGTCCAAAGTCGATGTTGAGATGACAAGCCTGCAGGAAACTGCCCATGGCCGCCATGATACGCTTGAGCGTACTGAAGTCCGCACGCCAGTACGAGGCATTGTTAACAGTATTAAAATCAATACGCTTGGCGGTGTGATCCAGCCTGGTGCCGCAATAATGGAGGTGACACCATTGGATGACCAGCTGCTGGTGGAAACTCGTATCCGGCCCTCTGATGTGGCTTTTCTGGCGCCCGGTCAGGAAGCTGTGGTAAAAATTTCTGCCTATGACTATTCGATTTATGGCGGCCTGACCGGACATGTTCAAAGTATCAGTTCGGGCGCGCTAAAAGATGAGGAAAGTAAGGCTGCCCGCAGGCCAGGCGTCGATGATACTTATTACCGGGTGATGGTATTAACGGAAAATAATACGCTGACGAAAAGCGGCAGTCAGGAACTACGGGTTATTCCCGGTATGACGGCCACCGTTGATATTCGTACGGGCGAGAAGAGCCTGCTGCAATATCTCTTGCGTCCTCTGTTGCGCGTACAGGAAGCGTTTCGCGAAAAGTAAAACCTGCCCTGAATGTAAAAAAGCCAGCGCTATAGCTGGCTTTTTTACACAGAAGTCCGGAATTATTTCAGAATGAAGAGCCGATCAACATCGATTTCGCTATGCCCGTCATCGCGATCTACCTCACCCGTTATCCGTACCTTTTTACCAATAAGGAAGCCGTCGTCGTCTTCGTCATCCTCGTCGACATCAATACGGATACGACCCGTTGAGTCCTGTAACCAGTAGTGGTCATCGTCAGCCCGTCCACTAATCGTACCGGTAAGGGTAACATGACGTTCGTCTCGCATGTTTTTTGCTTCTGCGATGGTGGACTCCTGCCGTGCGAAAGCGGATCCTGAGCAGATCAAGGCCAGCAGCATCCATAATGTTTTTTTCATTAACACCTCCTGTTATACGAGCGCTTGCTGCACGTTGATTCTAAAAACTAAAACGGTAGCCAGCATTAACCTGACGTTGGTTAAAACGTTTTCCGTCTACCATATCGGCCTCCAGGAAGAGCGTATGGCTGCTGATTTGGGCACTCAGGCCGACGCCGTTATTCCAGCCATTTCCTTTAAAGGAAAGACGTTCATTTGATCCGTTCAGAGCATAAGCAGCATCCCCGGCATACTCGCGCATTACACCCGTTTTTACATAGGTGTTGAGTTTGTAATTGCTCTGATTGATTTCATACCCTGCCAGCACGCTTGCCCGGCTCATCAGTGATTTGTAGCTTGAAAGTGTGATATTGAGACCATTAGACGCACCTACGGAAGCACCATCCTGATGACCTGCTGTCAGCTGTAGTTGTGGTTCAAGATAAAAACCTGCCAGCCGATCAGAGAAGCTGAACTTTTTGCCCGCCTCAAGCGATCCGCTCAGACCTGAAGAGACACCGTTACCGGATACCTGGTTATTCTGTGTATCGTGAACATTGAACTGATTCCTTAGCCGGTTGACTTTCACAACGCCATCAACATAGAAACCGGCATCATTTACCCAGGTGGTGTAGAAGCCATAATGCTCAGAACGGATGTTGCCGTTACCATTTTGGTAATGAGGCGATCCTTCAGTTACCCCCATGAACAGGCCCAGATAGATCGGAATTTCATCGGACAAACGTTTATCGACCCCAAACTGATAACCGGTGTAGTTCAGGCTGAAACGGCTCAGCTTGCCATTATCAAAGCCGCTGAACCGTCCATCTATAGCGCGCAGCCAGACATTCCCGGCTGTCTTACCCTGACGAACATCACCCATACGCTGCATCAGCGTCTGCATTTCGGCATAGTTCATCAGATAGCCAGTGTTGAGGAAGTTAGCCCCTGCGTTGGCCGTGCTGGTAATAGGGGAAGTTGCGTTGTCTTGCCCGGCAGGCGCCGTGCCACCGTTATCGGCTGGAGTCGCGGCAGGCTCATTGGCAGGAGTCGCGGCAGGCTCATTAGCAGGAGTCGCGGCAGGCTCATCCGCAGGGATAACGGCCGGATCATCTGCTTCAGGGGTTTCTGGTGCTTTAGGTGAGGAGAGTACCCAGTTGTTGCCTTGCTTATTGACCGAGTAAACATAGCCACCAAGTTCCACGTCGGCGTTACCTTTAAAGGTGGCGATGCCATCAGTCGTTTCAACCACAGTCAGTACTTCGTTGCCAGTGGTGACGGCACTGCCGCGGTTCTGTATGGTCAGACCGTAATCACCGGAACTACTCTCTGTCACCACAACTTTATCGCCAATGTTATTCACGCCAGCACCATCGCCTGCCAGATTGGTGCGCAAGGCGAAGTCGCCGCTGCCGCTGAGGTTGGCGATAGTCAATGTTGAATAGGTTGCGTCATCCGAGGCTGCAGAGAGGTCAACCAGCGAGTTACTCAATGTCAGATTATCGACATTGGATGTTCGCGATACATTCCAGGTGCTGTCGGTCAGATTAACGTTCAGATGGCCATTATTGACGTTATCGCTGCTGGCGCTGCCAGACCAGAGTGAACCCGATGTCAGATTGAGGTCGATGAGTCCGGCCCGGGATAAAACGCTACCAACGATCTGCGCTTTTCCGTCGGTGGTGATGACACCTGCTGTATAACCTTCATCATATCGCGTAGCCATGGCTATCCCATCCGGGGAGCTCATATCAATGGTCAAATCACCCGTAAGATTCGCTTTACCACCAGCCATGGCGTAGACACCTGTAGCATTCTCCGGGCCGGTAATGGTCACTGCATCACCGTTAACTGTGCCACCGCTTGTGGACCAAATACCCAGGGTCATGGTATCCACATTTTTCATCATAATATCGGTGTTCTGCAGATTAATGGTTGCGCCGGTTGACTGTGCGGATACGCCATAAAAACCTGCTGAATAGACCGTATTGCGTTCTTCTTCACTGCCAATGAAGTTAACGATGGCATTGTCGCCCATAGCCACAATGCCGCCAGTCTGATCAGAGGAGATCACGCTACCAGCACCAATGTTTGACAGGCTGTTGTCACGGCCTGACAGACCTGCAGAGGTCTCACCCGCAGTACTGATTGTCAGATGATCGGCCTTCAGCTCACCCCAGCTCCAGATGCCAGCAGAAAGATCGCCAGTGGTAATAATGGTCGAGTTACTGCCCAGATCAACAGAACCATTATCCTGGATATTAATACCCTGCGAATTATTGCCAAGGGTGTTGATCGTCAATGCATTTGCTTTCAACGTGGCCACGCCATTAATCGACTCACCGGTCAGGTTATCAACCTGAACGGCATTACTGTTAAGACCATTCGTCTGTAAATTACTGTCGTCGCCCAGACTGGCGTGACTTCCGTAACCACTGACGCGCAGAGCCGTTCCGCCAGTGCCCTGGGTGCTTATTTGCAGGTTATTTGCCTGCAGCGAGGAACTATTGCTGACAACGACGCCCTCGGCGAAAGAATCACCTGATGCTACCGTGGTGACCGAGGAACCGGATCCTAAACTGGCGGTTACATTTTTTCCGCCGAACTCAATGCCGACCGCTGTTTTACCGGAAACGTTGAGGGTTAACTTATCTGCAGTAAATTCACTGTTTGCCGCTTCAATAAAAATCCCTTTTGCATAACGTTCAGCATCTGTCACGCGAACTGTGCTGCCGCTGCCGATGGTAACCGTTGCGGCGGTAGCGCCATTAACCAGGATGCCATAATAACCGTCGCCAGATGACTGGTCGGCAATCAGCGTGGTGCCATCAGTTAAGATGATCTCATTGCCTGTCTGGCTTCCGATGACTGCAGCATAGCTAATCAGAGGCACAACCCCCATCCCACTTGCCAGCATTAGTGCTTTTGCGATTTTATTTCGCGGGAATTTATTATTCATCTCAGTCACTCTTCCTTAAGATTTTATTAATAGTCTGATCGTTAAATGGCACCTGAATCATGAGTTGTTATTCAGGTGTTAAGCAGCAGCGATATTTAAGCGATACCAATAAGTTGTAGGTTTTATTGATCCCATTAATGGCAGTGCACATACAAATGTTGCGGGATTATGCAGCGGGAAAAGGATTTATGTAAAGGCATCGCAAGTGTGCCTGTTTTAAGTAAACGTTAAAGGCGATGCCCTATTTGCGAGGAATTTCCATTAAAAATTAAGATAATGCATCGATTGTAATAATGGGTTTTTTGTTAATTATCGTCACATGCATTCTAATTTTGGCTTTATTCATTTTAATCACTGCATTAAAGGTCTATCTGCTTATGTGTCGCGTAAGGTTGTTAAGCGCGGGTTTAGTGGCAGCACGCTATAATTATGTATCGCTACCCGCAGAGGTGAGTGCAGAGTGGACGGCAGAATGGAAACATGATGATTGTCACCCCTGAGGTTAACATGTGGCCGGAGAAAGGAGGATTCCTGATAAAGTCGTTGTTGTGCTATCAGACTTAATCACACCACTGGAGGGTAAATGCTTAATTCACAAAAATAAGGTTAAGAGAGGTTTTATGTTCGTCACAAACAGGTTAGCAGGAGTTTCACTGATGTTACTGGCTTCACTACTTATCGCCTGCACACCGCACAGCAAGGAACCGCAGCGTTTAACAATGCGTAATCCAGCCAGTGAATATTGCGTTAATCGCGGTGGTCAGCAGGTCCAGGAAAAATCTTCGGCAGGTATAACAACCTATTGCCTGCTACCCTCTGGAGAAAGGATTGAGCAGTGGGCTCTGTATCATCGTGACCATCTGAAATGAATTCCCGTTTTGTTCGCCTGCATGCTCCCTGTTCGGGCGAACAACATTTAAATTTAATGGTATTGCATCATCTGAATGTGCTTAATACACCCTTGCTTAACGACTGAGCAGCCTTTTTTATCACCCTGACACGATTTGCCGTTCCGGGATCGGTGCTGGTGGAGCATGAGCTAAATTGGCAGCATATCGCCTGAACAGATAATCATTATCGTAGTCGTGTGAGTCCGGAAGGCATTATTTGTACGAGCTTTTCTGAATACAACAGATGAAGCCAGTTTTGGCGTCATATTTAAAACGGTTTACAGTGGTCTGGCAGGTTTGTCTTACTATTTCTTACAGCGCTTTATGTCGTGCGTTTGTTGAGAATGACAGAGCATCACAGCACTAAAGGTGATGCTCTGATTTATCTGTTCACCGATTCTGCCCGACGGAGATCAAAATGCATCGCGCCAGGATTATCAGGAATTGATGATCTGCAGGGTGATCAGCCCTCAGCAGATAATGGGTTATGAGTGATCCTGCCCTCCTTTTTTCACCTCAGCACACCAGTCTCCATACTTCTGAAGGAACTTCACTGTAGGTTTCATTCATTATTAGTTCGGCTTTACGATGATCGTAAGCGCCTTCAAATGAAGAGAGGTCGTCACCAGGCAGTTTTTTCCGCATATAGCTTGTTACGATATCCAGAATATCGGTTGACGGGCAGTTCCTTAACTTATTCAGATAGTAGACTTTGTCCATAATATTCTTGCTGATTTAACCTGTGAAATGAGCTTATACGCAGTCTGAACTTAATTTAAGCAGACGCGCCGTTATATCAATGCTGCCAGGCGAGAGTAAGCGGCTCCTGACACCAGATATACTTGTTTCCTTACGCATCGGATACATTCGGGCGCGATCACTCGCACGCGAAGTTCCATTAGCCGGCTAAGCGAAAGGTTAATTTCTGAAAGTAAATTTTAATGGCATGATACATTAATTTAATATCTTCATTGATTTTGCTGATCTTCCCCAATCCCATAACAAATTGAACAGAAAAGCATAGGTCAGAAAAAATAGCACCAGTCCGGATTCAAGTCTCAATGCTGAGAATAGCGTAATATCCAGCCACCATGCTGCAAAGGGGATTAACACTAATAACAGACCCGCCTCAAACAGAACGGCATGGAGGCATCTCACTCGCAAGTTCTTTTTAAATCCTGTTTTTAGCTGAACACTGTCAAACATCAGGTTGAAAAGGTAGTTCCATCCCATAGCCAGAGTTGATGAAACCAATGTAAGCAACAACGACTGCGATGGTGCTGCGGAGGTAAAAATAATCAGGATAAAGAAAACCAGCACATTAGCGACAACTTCGAATACCACCGCGTGCAGCACTCTCTCAGTTCTGGTACGCACCGGATATAAACACTTTTCCAAATCATACGCTCATTAATTAGTCAGGCACCGAACTGGCGCAGGAAAAATTCAGGGTGGCCGTAATATTAGTGAAACGGTTCTTCATACTGCCCTGTTTTAAACCGACGAGAACTTAGCATCAACCTGGCAGAAAGTGAAACCCAATAGGAATATGACGATAAAAACCCATTAAGTTTTGATATTGATCAACGCTGCAAAGTACGCTTTTAATGGCTAACCGTTCAGGACTGCGAGTGTTATTCCTGCTCTGTTTCCGCACCTCTGTCGCACATTAATTCACCCGTTTCACTTCGCTGTTTGTTCAGTCGGATACGATATTAACGTCATCAGCCTGCATCTGAATATTAAAACCATAAAAAATGCATATATAGATTTATCTTTTAATATTTAGATGATAGTTAGATTTTTTATCTGACATAAAGGGGCGGTTTCAGCTTGTCACTGCGATCAGATTATCTGTGGCAGGCTGTTTTCTATGCACTTCTGAGCCAGTGAGCCACTTTCCCGGGCACTGCTTCGCGCGGGAAATAGTGCTGAATGCAATGATCGACGGCAGGTAAAGCATATTTCTTTACCGGTGGATATGACACAACGGGCAATCTTTACAGACAGTTTTCTGCCGTATAAATGATGAAATCCACTTTTCCGTTAATGTAGATATCGGGTTTCTCTCCCTGCTCCAGATAATTCAGCATCAGCTGCAGCGCGAGCTGGGCATGCTGCCCGGTGTTTTGATCCAGTGTCAGCGCAACGCTCTGCTGCGCCATCAGCGTGCGGGTGGTGGCGTAAAGCTCATGAGTGATCCAGATGCACTGATTCAGCCGACGATGTCGTGCCAGCGCCTGCCCGATCTCGGTATTCCCCAGCCCGGTGTTATAAATGCCCTGGAGATGACCGCTCTGAACCAGCTGCTTCTCCAGCAACTTACTGAGGGTGTCGCGATTTTCCTGGGCGGCCAGAACTTCACGTAACTGAAGATGGGGAAACCGACTGGTTATCAGGTCACGGAACCCTTCAATACGCTGACGATGTGCGCTGTAATCCCGGTGCCCACTGACCATCAACACCTCACCGGGTTGATGCAGCATTTTGCCCATCAGCTGAGCGGCTGTACGTCCGGCCTGCAACTGATTGATCCCCACATGACAGAGTCGGGCGGCACCGGGTAAATCGGTGACCAGCGAGATCACCGGTACGCCACGCGCCTGGCAATGGTCCAGCGCCTCATAGATCGCCGGATGTTCATGGGCAAAAACGATCAGACCATCCCGTGTCTCACCGCCCTGCCTGATAAGCTTTGCCAGACGTTCTGGCTGAGCCTCGGGGACAAAAGTGCGGCGCAGCGTTAACCGGCGATAGCCCAGATGCGAGGCAACCTCAGTAAAATCCTGTGCCAGCTGCTTAAAGAAAAACGAATCGTTGCTGCTCAGCAGCAGTTCTATCTGCCACGGATGACGATGCTCCTCCGGCAGGATCCGCTTCAGCCCGACTTCACGTGCTGCCTGCAGCACCCTGTGAACCGTCTCCGGCGCGACGCCGCCACGTTCATTGAGCACCCGATCCACGGTTGCCAGTCCCACACCTGCCCGTCGGGCGACCTCTTTCAGCGACATGCCGATCTCCTCTGAGGTAAACACCTCAAAACACCGTGCCGCCAGTGTAAAACGCAGCGTTATCCTGCAGATGCATCTTTCTGCCGGACTATGATGGAGTTCAAAAAAATGAATAAAAAGCAACGTGTTGCCCTGCTGGGGTGTGGCTTTATTGGTGAAGTTCATGCCGCGAATCTTCAGGCGCACCCCGGAGTTGAGTTGGTATGGGTCGCGGATGCAGAACCTACTCGCGCCGCCGCCTTTGCGACCCGCTTTGGTGCCCGGTCCGCGTCTGTCTCCGAGGCGATAAATGATGGGCAGATTGATATGGTGCTGATCGCCAGCGCGACGCCGACCCATGCTGACTTACTGGAAGCCGCAGCCCGCGCCGGTAAAGCCATCTACTGTGAAAAACCGGTCGATCTCTCTCTTGATCGGGCCCGCTCTGCCGTGGCTAATGTTCTTCCTTACAACGTGCCGGTCACAGTAGGGTTTAATCGGCGTTTTGATGTCAGCCATCAACAGCTGAAGCAACAACTCCGCCAGGGGCGGATCGGCCCGGCGGAACTGATTCAGATGGTCTGCCGCTCCTCAGCCATGCCGCCGCTGGCCTATCTTCAGGCGTCCGGAGGACAGATGCGCGATCAGGCTATCCACTTTTTTGACCTGTTGCGCTGGCTGACTGAAGAGGAGGTGACCGAGGTGGCAGCGATGGGTGCAGCGCTGGCTCTGCCCTCGATCAGCGAATTTGACGACGTGGACACCAGCACGTTGCTATTGCGGCTGCAGGGCGGGGCGCTGGCACAGCTCGATAATGTCCGCCGCACCGGCTATGGCTACGATGAACGCATCAGTGTGATGGGACCGCACGGGATGCTGGAATCAGCCTCTCAGCCACAGCGCGGCGTCAGCTGCTATCAGGGTGCGCAGATTCAGCAGCCAGGCTTGTTGCCCGACTGGTTCAGCCGGGTGCAGCCAACTTACTATGCTCATCTGGATGCGTTTATCCGATCGCTGAACGGTGAGCAGGTTGACGATCTTCCTGGCCTTGAGGATGGACTGAAAGCCCAGGCGATTGCGGAAGCTGCGGTGATCTCCCTGGCGGAACGGCGTTTCTGTGCGGTGGAAAAACTACCGTTCTGATTCAGCGTGGCACCCGGGCAAAAAATAATTTTATTTTTATCGAATAGAAACCGGCGCTGAGCTGTTTACCGTACAGCGCCGCGCTAGCGGACTGCATCCGGCGGGCTTTATCGCCTGTCTCACAGACCCGATAAGGATAAATTATGACAACGCGTTCTGGTTTTTCTCTGCTTGCCGTTCCGGCACTGCTGCTGATGCTGCACTCTCCGCTGAGTATGGCGATGGGCGACAATGACAGTGATAAAAAGACGCCTGACTGCCCCAAAGGTCAGGTCTATGACAGTCACACTAAAAGTTGTGTGCCTGAGAAGACCAGCAAGCTGAGTGACGACGATAAAACCCGCTATGCCTGGCATCTGGCGAAAAAGGGCGAATATCAGGCGGCGCTGAACCTGCTGGATACGCTGAAAAATCAGGATACCCGTGAAGCCTGGAACTATCGTGGTTACGCCACCCGTAAACTGGGCCGCACGGACGAGGGCATTGGCTATTATCAGCGCGCCATTGCACTGGATCCCCGTTACGCTAAAGTGCGTGAATATCTGGGCGAAGCCTGGATGATCAAAGGGCGTCCGGATCTGGCGCGTGAACAGTTAAAAACCATTGCCGGGATTTGTGGCACAGACTGCGAGGAGTACCGCGATCTGCAGGCCGCAATCAATGGCCACCCCGAGGTCTGATGCGGCAGGGAGGAGCGAAAAATCACTCACAGTGACATCCGTCAGCACCTTGCGGAACATCTGACGCGGCTCTGGCGTTACGGCTATGTGCTGTCACACAACCGTGACATGGCAGAAGAGCTGGTGCAGTCAACCTGCGTACGCGCGCTGGAACGCAGCGCGCAGTTCACGCCGGGCACACGCATTGATCGATGGCTTTTTTCGATCCTTCACTCCATCTGGGCCAGTGATTTATGGGCGCGAAAGGTCCGGCAGGGACAGGGATTCGTGGATCCCGATGCGCTGATGGCCGCAGATAACCACACCACCAGCGACGACAACCGCCATTTTCAGCGCATTATGCTACAGGTTAACGCCTTACCCGAGGCGCAGCGTAATGCACTGTTTCTGGTGTATGTCGAAGGTCTGACCTATCAGGAGGCGGCAGAGACGCTCTCGGTTCCGATTGGCACTATTATGAGCCGTCTGGCCGCCGCACGTGCCACGCTGGCCAGACAGCCGGCGACCTCGCCCGCACCGCAGGAGAAACGGAGATGAACAGGGAAACTTTTACGCCACCGTGGCGCGATGAGGCAATCGTTGCCTGGCTGGATGGTGAGATGACGCCACAGGAAGCCGTGCAGTTTGAGCAGGCGATGGCAGGGGATCCCGAACTGGCGGCACGGGTTGAGCATTTACAGCAAAGTAATCTCGATTTTGAACAGGCTTTTGCGCCGCTGTTGGAACAGGCACCGCAGGCCAGAATGGCACAGCAACTGGCAGCCATCACGGCACCAGAGTCAATGCCAGCCAAAGGCTACAGCCGTCGGGCATTGATTGCTGCGTCTGTCAGCTTTTTGCTGGTGGGCAGTGGCATCGGTTTCCTGGCAAGACCGGAAGATGATGAGAAAGATGAAAGCCAGAATATCCGCGATCTGGAGGCGCGTTATATGTCGCTCTACAGTGCTGAAACGCTGGCCGACACACCTGATGACGCCGCCATGCTGCAAAGGGGGCTGGAGCGTACCCGACTCGATTTAGGATTGCAGATGCATCCACAGCAACTCAGCCTGCCAGGAGCTGAACTGAAAATGGTGCGGATCCTGCGCTACGAACGGACGTCGATTGCACAAATCGCCTGGCTGCACGCTGATTATGGCCCGATGGCGCTCTGTATCTCGCCTGAGCCGGACAGCGCGAATCCCATCGCCCATGAAAAGCGCCATGGCATGCAGCTGGCCTGGTGGAAGCGTGACGGCTATCAGTATGTGCTGATTGGCCGCAACCCACCGGCTCAACTGGCTGCCACAGCGGAAACATTGCAGACAGCACTCAGTTAATCGGACCCTTCAGCGGTTACCGCTACAGCGGCTTTCTGCCCTGCGCGGCAATGGCCAGCGCAATGTTGACGCGATCATCAACCACCCCGACCAGCCGATCCATTCCGAAGGCTGAGCGGGAGATGGCGGTGGAGGCATGTAGCGCCAGCGAACCTGAAGCCGGATCAATTGTCTTTCCGCTGTCCAGCGAGGCCAGCATCACGACTGGCCGGCTGACATTTTTAACCGTCAGCACACCAAAAATACGATAATTGCCGCCACCCAGTGAGGCCACGCGACTACTGACAAAGTGAATGTTTGGGTAACGCTCTGCATCAAAAAACAGGTTACTTTTCAGTTGCCAGGTTAACAGGCTGTTCGAGGCCACCAGCGTCCCTACCGGAATAGTCACTTCAATATGATCGTCACGGTCTTCATCAGGATTGAGTGTCACCGTACCGGTCACACCCTGCAGTCTGGCCTGCGAAAATTGGTGACCAAAGGCGCGCCATGAAAGGCCTATCGACGTTTTATCGGGGGTAATGGCATAGGTTACCGGCGCGGCGTAAAGCACCGGGCTGAGCAGGGCTAACAGAGTGCATAAACAGGCGGCACGCATCATCACTATTTTCTCTTTTTTAGGCAGACCCAACGTTAACGCCTGAAACCGCGATCCTATTCACTTTTTTTAGCACTGTTTTTACCTTACAGGCACAGATAATCTGACAGATATTAACTGACTGTCACCTGAGAATCACCAAAGTGTAATGATTATTGCAAGGGCAGAACATTAATAACGAAAAATATTAAGAATACATTAAGACGGCTTTATTAATCTGTGATTCTCCTGATATGAGCGGATCGCTATTTTTTTCGATGTGATACTGTGAGTAGCAGGCTGAATTTAGCCCAGCAATATCAGTGTGTTAATTTTTCTCTCCAGAAGTGACTTCATCCGGATGAGCTGAACCCTGCTCTGGTGACTGACAGAGCCTGCTGTTTTTAAACAAAATATCAATAAATCAAAAAGAGTTGAGGCCAGGCCTATTATTAGCCATTTAATAGTGAACTTTTTCTGAAATCCTTAACTTGCTCTCCCTTGATTTTATTTCAATTCACACTCTTCATTTAATGTTCAGTTAACTTTCATACGGTAGTTTGTATTAGCAGTCCGGTAACCTTAATTCCAGAACGGGAAAGCGTGGTGTCGATAACACCCTGGCCGACTGTGAGTCATTCGCTATTTCAATTATTTTCCGGCGTTGTGCCTGATTAACAACGCGCGACAGCTTATGGGTTTGATCTGCAGGAGTTTTAGCATGGATTTTTTGCCATTTTCCCGGCCTTCATTCGGTGATGAAGAGCTGGCTGCTGTTAAAGCGGTATTTGACTCTGGCTGGATAACGACCGGCGCAAAATGCGCCGAACTGGAGCAGGCCTTTGTTCAGATGACCGGCAACCAGCACGCCATTGCAGTAAGCTCTGCCACTGCCGGAATGCATGTCACGCTGATGGCGATGGGGATCGGGCCTGGCGATGAGGTGATCACGCCGTCCATGACCTGGGTCTCTACCCTGAACCTGATCACGCTTCTGGGTGCCACGCCGGTGATGATTGATGTGGATCCCGACAACCTGATGGTCACGCCGGACCGGATAGCGCAGGCGATTACGCCCCGCACCCGCGCCATTATTCCGGTGCATTACGCTGGTGCACCTGCCGATCTCGCGTCAATCTATCAACTGGCTGAGCAGCGTGGGATTGCCATTATTGAAGATGCGGCTCACGCGGTGGGCACCACATATCACCAAAAACCGATCGGGCATCGTGGTACGGCGATTTTCTCTTTCCACGCCATCAAGAATATCACCTGCGCGGAAGGGGGCCTGGTGGTGACCGATGACGCCACTCTCGCCGATCGTATACGCAGCCTGAAGTTTCATGGCCTGGCGGTGGATGCGTTTGATCGTCATACCCAGGGGCGTCTGCCGCAGGCGGAAGTCATGATGCCGGGCTTTAAATATAATCTGCCCGATATCAGCGCGGCGATTGCGCTGGTGCAGTTAAAGAAACTGCCGGGCTTTATTGCCCGCCGCCGTGAGATTGCTGAACGCTATCTTGAAGCGCTGCGCACGCTGCCGTTCACGCCGCTGTCACTGCCCGCCTGGCCACATCAGCATGCGTGGCACCTGTTTATTATTCGCATTGATGAACAGCGCTGCGGTCTGTCGCGCGATGCCTTTATGCAGGCACTGAAGACGCAGGATATCGGCAGCGGATTGCATTTCCGTGCGGCGCATACCCATAAATATTATCGCGAGCACTATCCCGATTTACGTCTTCCCGCCAGTGAACTTAACAGCCAGCAGATGTGTTCGATTCCACTGTTTCCGTCAATGACGGATCAGGATGTCGAACGTGTGATTCAGGCTTTACATGACATTGCCGGAGCCTGAGATGCGCGATATTAAACCGATCAATATGCTCTCCGTGGTCATCCCGGTCTATAACGAGCAGGAGAGTCTGCCGGAGCTGCTTCAGCGCACCTGCGCCGCCTGTGACTCAATTAAGATTGAGTATGAAATTCTGCTGGTGGATGACGGCAGCAGCGATCGTTCTGCCGAACTGATTGAACAGGCCGCCACCGTTCCCGGCAGCCGGATAACCGGCGTGCTGCTCAACCGCAACTACGGTCAGCATTCCGCCATCATGGCCGGATTCAGCCAGGTTCGTGGCGATCTGATTATTACGCTGGATGCCGATCTGCAGAACCCGCCGGAAGAGATCCCGCGGCTGGTTGACGCCGCGCGTCAGGGTTATGACGTGGTGGGTACTGTCCGTCAGCAGCGCCAGGACAGCTGGTTCCGTCGGAAGGCCTCGCGCACGCTCAACCGGCTGATTCAGCGGGTCACCGGTAAGGCGATGGGCGATTACGGCTGCATGCTGCGCGCCTATCGTCGCCACATCGTCGAGGCGATGCTCAACTGTCACGAACGCAGCACTTTTATTCCGATCCTGGCCAACACCTTTGCCCGACACACCATTGAGCTGCCGGTGATCCATGCCGAGCGCGCTTTTGGCGATTCGAAATACAGCTTTATGCGCCTGATTAACCTCATGTATGACCTGGTGACCTGTCTGACCACCACGCCGCTGCGATTGCTCAGCGTGGTCGGCAGCCTGATAGCGCTCTCCGGCTTCGCCTTCTCTTTGGTGTTGATCGTGTTGCGACTCTTTTTTGGTGCGGCCTGGGCGGGTGACGGCGTCTTCGTGTTGTTCGCCGTGCTGTTCATGTTTATCGGCGCCCAGTTTGTGGGTATGGGACTGCTCGGGGAGTACATCGGGCGCATTTACAACGACGTTCGGGCGCGTCCGCGCTATTTCGTTCAACGCATTGTTCACGCTCCAGAAGAGCCTTCAGTACAGGATATTCAATCATGAAGACCGTTGTTTTCGCCTATCACGACATGGGCTGTGTCGGCATCAATGCGCTGCTGAGTGCAGGCTATGAGATCACCGCCATTTTTACTCACAACGATGTGGCGACCGAAAACCACTTTTTCGGCTCAGTAGCCCGTCTGGCGGCAGAGCATGGCATTCCGGTCTATGCACCTGACGAGGCGAATCACCCGATCTGGCTTGACCGCATCCGCACCATGGCACCAGAGATGATCTTCTCCTTCTACTATCGCCATCTGCTGAGTGATGAGATCCTGCAATGCGCTCAAAAGGGTGCTTTTAACCTGCACGGCTCGCTGCTGCCAAAATATCGCGGCCGGGCACCGCTGAACTGGGCGCTGGTCAACGGCGAAACTGAAACGGGCGTTACGCTACATCGCATGGTGAAGCGCGCGGATGCCGGTAATATTCTGGCGCAGCAGAAGGTCGCTATTGAGGATCAGGACAACGCGCTGACGCTGCATCGTAAACTGACCCAGGCTGCAGTGCAGTTGCTCGGCGACGTTTTACCACGCCTGCGCGAGGGTGAGGTGAGTGAATGGCCACAGGATGAAAGTCAGGCGACACGGGTAGATCGTCGCACGGCCGAAGATGGCCGCATTGACTGGAATCAGCCTGCTCAGACGATTCACAATCTGGTCAGAGCGGTTACCGATCCCTGGCCTGGCGCATTCGCCTTTGCCGGTTCGGTTAAATTTATCGTCTGGAAGAGCCGGGTTCATCCGCAGCAGCATCAGGCAAAGCCAGGGACGGTACTTTCTAAGCAGCCATTCCTGATCGCCTGTGGCGAAGGCGCGCTGGAAATCCAGACCGGCCAGTCCGAGCATGGCGTTTACATGAATGGCAGCCAGCTGGCGCAGAGTCTGGGCATCGTCCCTGGCGCACTGCTCTATTCAAAACCGCAGTCAGCGCTGCAACGTCGTACCCGCGTGCTGATCCTTGGCGTTAACGGCTTTATCGGTAATCATCTCACTGAGCGTTTGTTACAGGATGAGCATTTCGAGGTCTATGGCCTGGATATCAGTTCAGACGCGATCAGCCGCTTCCTGGATCATCCGCGCTTCCATTTCGTCGAAGGGGATATCGCTATCCATTCCGAATGGATTGAGTATCACATCAAAAAATGCGACGTCATCCTGCCGCTGGTAGCCATCGCCACGCCAATTGAGTACACCCGCAATCCACTGCGCGTGTTTGAACTCGATTTCGAAGAGAACCTGAAAATCATTCGCGACTGTGTGAAGTATCAGAAGCGCATCATTTTCCCATCCACTTCAGAAGTTTACGGCATGTGTACCGATGACAGCTTCGATGAGGATTGCTCTAATCTGGTCGTCGGGCCGATCAACAAACAGCGCTGGATCTACTCGGTATCCAAACAGCTGCTGGACCGCGTTATCTGGGCCTACGGCGAAAAAGAGGGGCTGCGTTTTACCCTGTTCCGTCCGTTCAACTGGATGGGACCGCGTCTGGATAACCTTAATGCAGCGCGCATCGGCAGTTCCCGCGCGATCACTCAGCTCATCCTTAACCTGGTAGAAGGTTCGCCCATTAAGCTGATTGACGGCGGCAAACAGAAGCGCTGCTTTACCGATATTCAGGATGGCGTTGAGGCGCTATTCCGCATTATCGAAAACAAACAGCTGAATTGTGATGGTCAGATCATCAATATCGGTAATCCGGACAACGAAGCCAGTATCAAAGAGCTGGCCGAGCAGCTGCTGGCCAGCTTTGAGCGTCATCCGCTGCGCAGCCAGTTCCCGCCGTTTGCCGGTTTCCGCGAAGTAGAAAGCAGCAGCTACTACGGCAAAGGCTATCAGGATGTGGAACACCGTAAACCGGCTATCCGCAATGCGCGTCGCCTGCTCGGCTGGACACCGACCGTGACGATGGATGTCACTATCGACAACACGCTCGACTTCTTCCTGCGCACCGTTGAGCCACAGGCTGATAAGTGATGAAGAAGATCGGTCTGCGGATTGACGTAGATACCTGGCGCGGCACGAAGCAGGGCGTGCCGGCGCTGCTTGAGCTGTTCCGGCGTCATGCGGTGCGGGGCAGCTTTTTCTTCAGCGTGGGACCAGACAACATGGGCCGCCATCTCTGGCGGCTGGTGAAACCGGCGTTTCTTATGAAGATGCTGCGCTCCCGTGCCGCGTCGCTCTATGGCTGGGACATCCTGCTCGCCGGAACGGCCTGGCCGGGAAAACAGATGGGACGGAGATTGCGGCACATCATGCAGGACGCCACTCGTCAGCACGAAGTCGGTCTGCACGCCTGGGACCATTTTGCCTGGCAGACCTGGGCCGGTGTCTGGCCGCAGGATAAGCTGGTTGAGCAGATAGCACGTGGCACCGAAACGCTGAGTGAGATACTCGGTCATCCTGTCAGCTGTTCGGCCGTCGCGGGCTGGCGAGCCGATGGCCGGGTGATCGCCGCCAAACAGGACTTTGGCTTTCACTACAACAGCGACTGTCGCGGCAGCGGCCCGTTCCGGCCCATGCTGCCGGATGGACAGATTGGTACTGTACAGATTCCGGTGACGTTGCCCACATGGGATGAAGTGGTTGGCCGCGAGGTCAGCGCAGAAGGCTATAACGACTACATTCTGGCGAAAATGCTCTCTTCTGACGATGGGGCGGTCTACACCGTGCATGCCGAAGTCGAAGGGATTATTGGCTACCCGGACTTTGACCAGCTGCTGGCTGCTGCGGCCCGTAATGGCATTCAGTTCTGCCCGTTGAGCGAGCTGCTGCCCGACGATCTGAGCACCTTGCCGGTGGGCAAAGTAGTCAGAGGCGAAATCCCCGGACGGGAAGGGTGGCTGGGCTGCCAGAAACTGACTGAAGAGGCGAACTAGTGCGGATACGTAACAACACGAAGTGGCTACTTTTTTTCAGCTTTTTTATTCTCTATTACCTGCTTCCGCCGATGTTCCGCGATCTCTGGCAGCCGGATGAGACCCGTTATGCGGAGATCAGCCGGGAGATGCTGGCAACCGGTAACTGGGTGACGCCACACTTCTTCGGTCTGCGCTATTTTGAAAAACCAATTGCTGGCTACTGGATCAACTCGCTGGGTCAGTGGCTGTTTGGCCACAACAACTTTGGCGTGCGGGCGGGATCGATATTCTCCACGGCGATGACCGCCGTGCTGATCTACTGGCTCGGCAGGCGGCTGTTTAGTTCGGCACGCACGGCTGCCGTCGGCACGATTATTTTCCTTAGTTCGCTGCTGGTCTATGGCGTTGGCACCTATGCGGTGCTCGATCCGATGCTGATGCTCTGGCTGGCGGCCGCAATGTGCAGCTTCTGGCTGGCGACGGAGGCCAGCGGACGCGCCGCGCGGGCGGGCGGCTATCTGCTGCTGGGTCTCGCCTGCGGCATGGGATTCATGACCAAAGGCTTTCTGGCGCTGGCAGTGCCTGTGCTGGCGATTCTGCCGTGGGCGATCTGGCGGCAGCGACTGCGCGAACTGCTCTGCTTCGGTCCGCTGGCTCTACTCTCAGCCGCGGCGATCAGCGCGCCCTGGGCGCTGGCGATCTATCATCAGGCACCGGATTTCTGGCACTACTTCTTCTGGGTTGAGCATATCCAGCGCTTTGCCGAGGACAATGCCCAGCACAAAGCGCCTTTCTGGTATTACCTGCCGGTTCTGCTGCTGGGAACGTTGCCGTGGCTGGCGCTGTTACCGGGCGCATTGATGACCGGCTGGCGCGAGCGTCAGCAGCATCCCGGCGCGTTCTATCTGCTGAGCTGGACGGTGATGCCGCTGCTGTTTTTCAGCCTGGCGAAAGGCAAGCTGCCAACCTATATCCTGCCCTGTTTTGTGCCGCTGTCGCTGCTGATGGCGCACTATGGCCTGAACGCCGCACAGCGGGCAGGGCGCGCATTAACAGTCAATGGCTGGCTCAACCTGATTTTCGGCATCATTACTCTGGCAACGGTCGTGCTGGTGCTCGCTCCCTGGAGTGTGACGCATCATCCGCTGTTCGCCACGCACGAGATGCTGAAGCTTGCGCTGGGGGCACTGGCATTTCTCATCTGGGGGCTGGTGGGCGCATATAGCTGCCGCTCTGCACAGCGCCGCTGGCTGGCGGCCGCGCTTTGCCCGCTGGGCGTCGCCCTGTTTATTGGCACGGCAATCCCGGATAAAATCCGCGACGCCAAACAGCCGCAGCGCTTTGTCTCGACGATTAGCCAGCGTCTGGCCTCAAGTCACTTTATCCTGGCGGACAATCCCGGCGTGGCATCTGCCGCAGCCTGGCATCTGCAACGTAGCGATATCGGCTTCTATGACACCAAAGGCGAGCTGGAATATGGGCTGAGTTACCCGGATGCGCAATCCCGCTTTGTCTCTCAGGCGGACTTCGGCGGCTGGCTTGCCGATCATCGCCGTACGGGAAGCGTATCACTGCTGTTGCTGGTTGATTCAGTACACAGTGATATCGGCGAGGATGTTCCGGTGCCGGACGCCGTCTATCGCCAGGGCAGGCTGGTCTGCCTCTATTACAGTCAGATGAAGTGATGCTGCTGCTGATTGTACTGGTCAGTCTGCTCAGTTGCAGCGCGCAACTGTGCCAGAAACAGGCGACCCACGCGGCATCGCGCCGGGTCCGCTTAAGCTGGATTGGGGTGAGCGTGCTGTTGCTGGGTGTCGCGATGCTTCTCTGGCTGCTGGTGCTGCAGCGGGTGCCTGTCAGCCAGGCCTATCCGATGCTGAGCCTTAACTTCATTTTCGTTGCGCTGGCAGGACGCATCCTATGGCGCGAGCGCCTGACGCTGCGCCAGATCGCCGGCACGCTACTGGTGGTGACGGGTGTGGCGCTGATGGCGAGCCAGCTATGAAAGGGTATGGATGGGTCGCATGCAGCGTGCTGCTGGTCTCAGCGGCACAGCTGATGATGCGCTGGGCGATGCCGCGACTGCCCGATGTCAGCAGCATAACGTCGCTGCCTGCTGTTGCCCTGCTGCCCGCCTTGCTGCTGCTGGCCGGGCTGGGCGCTTATGGTGTTTCAATGATCTGCTGGATTCGGGCGCTGGGCTATTTTCCGCTGAACCGCGTCTATCCGCTGCTCAGCCTCAGTTATGTGCTGGTGTGGCTGGTGGCTGTCTGTCTGCCGGTATTCCATGAGGCGTTCAGCTGGCACAGCCTGGCGGGCGTAGTGATTATTGTCATCGGCCTGCTGTGTATCGTGGTTAAGCCCTGATTTAAGAATATTGTTAGTGTTTTCGCATCAACTATGCTTTTTCTTAGCCTTTTCGGGCAGCGAGTAACTCTCGCGGCATTAAAGTATTTGCGGTAAACGGCGGGTCAGCAAAGCGGTTTTATCTTTGCAGTCAGCTCGCCAATATCGCTGACGATCAGATCGGGTGCAGGTGCCAGCGGGTAGAGTGCCTGTCCTTTGCGGGTAATAAATGCAGTTTTCATGTCTGCACGTTTTGCTCCACCCACATCCCAGCCATGCGCAGCCACCATCATGCACTCTGATACGGGCTTGCCCATCTCTTTCATCGCTTACTGATGCGCTGGGGAGACTCTATCCGCTGAAACAGGCATGCAATGAGAACGGGGACTGTGAAACGTTCATGTTTGCAGAAATGTACTGCGGCGGGATAACGGACATTTATGCCCGTATCGGTGTGCGTTACTTCCGCCTGCTTAATTACACCCACATGACCGATGCTACCTTATGCAGATTGCCTGATTGAAGCCGGATTTAATCCATCAGTTCAGATGTCCGTCAGTTGATTTGATATTGATCCTGTCACGGTGGATATGGCGTTTATACAGCTTTCCCTGCTGGGCATTGCAGCTGAGGTTGTCACCGGTAATACGCTGACGCTGGAGTTTAACCGGGTGCGCTATACACCGGCTTACTATCTCAACGATTTTGAAGAATGTCTCAAAGCCAGCGCCGGATCAAGGCGATGCTGGATTTTATCAGGGCAATGTAGGCCATGGACAAAACAGCAGGAAACTACATGGTAGGGAAGCAGTGGTTACGGGTTTGTATGGGGTGCATGAGTAATGCAGAAATTGCACAATATACGAAATTTCGTATAATGAGGTGATGATGCGTAAGAAAATCAGTTTTATTGACAGCAGTCTTGAGGATCTACGGGCTTTCCCGGAAGAGGCCCGGACCGCATCAGGGTATCAGCTTGACCTGATCCAGCAGGGACTGGAGCCGGACGACTGGAAGCATTTTGCTACGGTAGGTCAGGGAGCACGTGAAATCCGAATCCGGGGTAATGACGGCATTTTCCGGATCATGTATGTCGCCAAATTTGAAGAAGCCGTGTATGTGCTGCACTGTTTCCAGAAAAAGACACAAAAGACCAGCCAGAGTGACGTAGAACTTGCCCGAAATCGTTATCGCCGATTGGTTGAGGAGCGTAAAAAATGAATATTCAGACTTTTGATAATGTGTGGGACGCTCTTAGCGAAACGTCAGAGCAGGCGGAAAATATGAAACTCCGCGCCGAGTTAGTAGGCCGCCTGAATAGCTGGATTAAACGTAATGGCCTGAATCAGGCCACTGCTGCTGCTGCGCTGGGCGTTTCACAGCCCAGAGTGTCCGAGCTGGCAGGAGGTCGGATCAACTGCTTTTCAATTGATAAGCTGGTCAGCATGATGTCACATGCCGGACTGCACATAACCAGTATTGAGATAAGCGAACCAGAGGAAGCTTGAGCTGCCTTTTTGCATCGCGCGAACTGCCAGGACGGTAGCCCCTTCGGGGCAGGATAAACCCGGTGCTGATGCACCGGCTATACCCTTTCACCTGACCGTCTTCATCCCTTCCCATCTGAAGCTGATAGCTTGCCATTTCTGCTATCAAGTGACACTACCAAATTGGCCATCTGCAAAAGTGCGCATAATACTAATTATGTTAAATAAAGTGTCTGATTATCAATATCGCTTGAATTACGTCAATACTCATCGGACACAGCCCTCCCTCCCTACCGCATCCTTTCACTGGCAAGATGATAAACATCGCTGCGCTCGCGTTTACCCACAGCAACAACGGCAATCACCAGCTGATCGTCTATTACCTGATAAACCAGGCGAAACCCGGACGCTCTGAGTTTGATTTTATAGCAGTCTTTAATCCCACGTAGTCTGGCAGAAGGAATATGGGGATTGTCACAACATTTCTTCAGTTTTTTGGCAAACTGCTGCTGGAGAGATTTGTCCAGCTTCTGCCATTCTTTAAATGCCTCTTCCCTGAATTTGACGGTATAACTCACAAAAGCGCATCCAAATCGACATCAATTAACGGCTGTTTGCTACGTTCACGGACCAGCTTAACCAGTTCCTGATCGTCAAGGGCATCAAGCATTTGTTCATAAAGCTCAGCCGGGACGCAATAGAATGCAGGCTGGTTGCGGTTAAGAATGGCGACAGGATAACCGTCACCTGCATTAACCGTGGCCATCGGGTTTTTCTTCAGTTCGCTTACGCTGGCACTGGTATCGCTTAAAATAATGTTTGGCATAGAGCCTCCAGGACTGCTTAACAGGTCTTTATAGTAGCAGCCTGAAGACCTGATAACCAGTCTCTTTCAATAGATACAAATGGCTATGTTTGATGAACTGCAAAGGCTGAATGAGCCATTTGAAATGCCGGAAGATGGGGTTATTTTTCATTTCTCTTTTTCGCGCCGACAGGAACAGGATCGTCAGTTGCAGCATCCTGAATAATCAGCGCGTTGCTTTTCTTATCTAAGGTCTTGAGAAGCGGCTGAAATTCTCTGAGCACAAGGTCCAGGCGCTGCATATCCCCCGTCAATTTTTGATATACGGGCGATCCAGGCTGAATACCTTTTATGCTGCGGCTGAGCTGTTGCAGGCTTTGCTGCATATCCTCAGACAGTGTTTTCATTGCAGGGCTGCTGATAAATCCATCAATATGCCTGAGCGATTTTTGTATTTCTGTCATGGTGCGCTGACTTTGTTTTAGCGTACCGGTCGCAACTGAAATCAGTGGCCGAAGCGGAAGGCTGTTAATCTTATCCACTATAGCCATAATCTTTTGCTGTATCTGATTTAAACCACCAGGCGTTGTGGGGATGACTTTGTAACCCGCGACGATATCCGGTCCTTTGTCGGGTGCAACATTTGCATAATAGTCTAAGTCGATAAACAGCGAACCGGAAAGCAGACTGCCTGTTTTCAGGGAGCCTCTTAACCCCTGTTTTTTACCCAGCTGTAGCTTTTTCTCCAGGTCAAAGTCTTCCCTCATACCGCTCATGAATCTCTGGGGTTCAATGTGAATCAGTACGGGAACCTCATAATGGCTGCGAAAATTCTGGGTTATCTCTGGCGAGTTAAAAGGAACCTGAGCAACCGTCCCCAGGCGTATTCCACGAAACTCGACAGGCGCGCCTGCCTGAAGTCCGCGAACAGAATCGGAAAAGAACATCACGAAGTCGAGGTGTTCGGTATAACGAGAATTCGCGATGCTTCGCAGATCGTCATAAAGAGTATAAGTTGCTACGCCCTTAACCGGCTGGCCCAGGGCCACGCCTTCAGGCAGGTCAAAACTGACCCCGCCACTTAATAATGTGGTGATGGACCCCATCTCCACGTGCATCCCGGATGAGGATAAATCCACAGCAATCCCACTATTCTTCCAGAAACGAACGTTTGAGGTGACAAGCTGATCAAAGGGCGAAGCGATAAAAACCTGATAACGCATCATCCTTTTTTCCATATCAAACCGGCTGTTCTCGACTGACCCGACACGCAGGCCGCGAAACAGAACCGGGTAGCCCGGCATGAGTTGCCCCGCTTCACGACTATTAAGCGTGATTCTGATCCCCTTTGCATTCGGTGAGGCCTGGGGAGGCGCATCTGACAGCCGATAGCGTTCCGGCGCTGGCCCCGGAGAACCTGGCTGTAAGGCTATATAGGCGCCTGAGAACAAGGTACTTAAGCCCGTTATTCCTTCGAATCCAATTTCAGGCCTGACCACCCAAAAAGCGCTATTGCCGTTCAATAGTTTTTGCATACCAGTGTGCATGCGAACCTTGATCTCGACGTGCTTAAGATCGTCAGTAAGCTCGGTACTTTCAACGACACCCACATCAATGTTGCGGTTTTTTATTACGGTTTTACCTGCCTTAATCCCCTGTGCGTTTTCGGTCATCAGAATCACCAGAGGTCCCTGCTGGCTTTTATGGTAATACAATAAAAAGGCACCGATGAGCAGCGTGACAAAGGGAATGATCCAGACAGAAGACCATCTTTTGTTGGGGTTTACATGAGCACTATCCGGCTTATCCGACAAAGTATGGACTCGTGTAAGAACAGAGTAACCTGAACTTTTCAGGGCGTTCTGTTGAAGAAGGATTCGATCTCAGGGCTATGTATTCGCTGGTCTTTCCTGAGGCCATGATAGTTAATCTCATCATTAAGCGTTAAATTTCAATAAGTCAGGATCATAAAATCTACTATCAAACGGAGATCTGTTATTTTCCAGTAAATAATGGATCGGATAATTCGCAACAACGTCGGGACAGGATAGTTAATAAGTATAAAGATATTTTTTTAAATAAAGCTTTAGAAATACAAATCTGTGATCAACGTGTCATGTTATTTTAATAAAATCAAATCAATCAGTTACCAATCTCATGGAGGTTAACGACTCAAAATAAAGAGGAATAATCCTGCGTTTAAAGTGTAATAAATACACTAAAATCATCACCAATGAACAGTATTGCCCAACTACGTCCTCGCTGAAGTGCCTCAAATCCCTGAGCGCTGCATGACTTTCTGGTATTGCGTCTGTCAACAAGGTGTGTCAGGTTAACTCTTTTACGAATAGAAACATTCTTGCAGACGTTCTAATTTCACTTCGCATTCCAATTTAGCAGAGGCACCTATGTTCCTTAACTATTTTGCTTTGGGTATGCTGATCTTCGTTTTCATAATTATTTTTTATGGAATTATCGTTCTTCATGATATTCCCTATTTAATCGCAAAGTCCCGTAATCATCCTCATGCCGATGCCATTCACGTCGCAGGTTGGGTAAGTTTGTTTACACTGCATGTCATATGGCCTTTCCTGTGGATCTGGGCCACTCTTTATCGTCCGGATCGTGGTTGGGGTATGCAGAACCAGTACACTTCATTACTGGAACTGCAGCAGCGCGTAGCAGAACTGGAGCGTTTACAGGCTGATTCGAAACCGCTGCGACCGGAGCGATGATATGGATCTGCTCATTATTTTAAGCTACGTTGCGATAGCCTGGGCTGTTTTTAAAATATTTCGCATACCCGTCAATAAATGGACAGTGCCAACAGCGGCCCTCGGTGGCGTTTTTCTGGTCAGCGCGCTAATTCTGCTAATGAATTATAACCATCCCTATACGTCACTGGCACAAAAAGCGGTTGTCGCGATTCCTGTTACCCCACAAGTGACCGGCGTCGTAAATGAAGTTACTGATAAAAAAGAAGTGCTTATTAAAAAGGGAGAAATGCTCTTCACCCTGGATCAGACTCGTTATAAGGTCCGCGTCGAAAGATTACAAGCCGACCTGAGCACTGCTATTAATAATATTGAAGCGATGAAAGGACAATTAAGCGAAGCCGTTGCCTACACAACTCATGTATCTGCTGAGCGCGATAGATTATTTCTGGACTATCAACGCTATCTCAAAGGCAGTAAGGCAAAAGTCAATCCATTCTCCGAACGTGACATTGATAATGCCAGGCAGGCATTTCTGGCGCAGGATGCCCTGGTAAAAGGTTCACTGGCGGAACAGGAGCAGCTCAGAAGCCAGTTGACCAGTGTATCAGGAGGAGAACAATCCCAGATAGCCAGTCTGCGCGCGCAATTAGCAGAAGCCCGGTATAACCTGGAGCAGACGGTTGTTCGCGCACCCAGTGATGGTTATGTCACTCAGGTCTTAATCCGTCCCGGAAGCTACGCAGCCGCCCTGCCGCTGCGCCCGGTCATGATATTCATTCCTGTACAAAAACGTCAGATCATTGCTCAGTTCAGACAAAATTCCCTGCTTCGCCTCACGGCGGGAGATGAAGCAGAGGTCGTTTTTAATGCCCTTCCGGGACAGGTATTCTCAGGAAAACTGCTCAGAGTTTTGCCAGTGGTTCCAGGCGGAGCTTATCAGGCACAGGGAACGGTGCAATCACTGAGCCTTGCTTCAGGTTCTGACGGCGTATTAGCCATAATTGAATTAAACCCAAATCAGGACGTTGATGTATTGCCAGACGGCATATTTGCTCAGGTTGCGGTCTATTCTGACCACTTCACGCATGTTTCGGTCATGCGTAAAATTTTGCTGAGAATGACCAGCTGGGTGCATTACCTCTACCTGGATCACTGATGATGATAAATATATCCTTAACTTTCCATCGATTAACCGTTTGCCCCCTTTCAGAAGAAGTTAATCAGAACAGTTATGAGCGGCCTGACTTTGTAATAAGTCCTGATTTTAAATTACCCTGAAAACACGATGGGTGGTTAATTAAATTACTGATCGGTTATCACAAAACAGGAACGTAAATAAGCTTTTGAAATAGCTGTTTGCATTGAATATGCTATGTTTTAAATGTAGTTACGAATTCTAATCGTCTTTTATAACATTCCGAGGATACTCATATGAAAAAGTTAATTTTTGGTGTGGTTATTTGCTCTTTATCGTTTGGCTCATTTGCTGCCGAAATGATGTCAAAAAATGATTTTATGAAAGTGAAGGATCAGTATGAAAAGATAGGCGATATCTCAACATCAGGTGAGACCAGCCCTTCAGATGCAAAAGCGGAGCTATCAGAAATGGCCGATAAAAAAGGCGGCGATGTGTTCGTGCTGACCTCAGCCAATACGAATAACAAAATTAAAGGTACCGCTGATGTATACAAGAAAAAATAGCGAAGTGACGAAGCTATCTGTCTGAAATACAGACTGAAATAGATGATTTTTTTCGGAGCCTCAGGAAATATGTTCTTAATACAGGTTAATCGATGCCCTTTACTAACGTAAAGGGCATCTTTCTTACAGCACCATCAGGACTTTAAACCGTTTTCAGCGAGGATGAGCTGAACGTCGGTAACAGGACCTTATCTGCCCAGGCTGATGCGCGGATAACACGTTACGCTAATCCGCCTGCACTTGATTAACTCCAGGCGATGACGTTATCAGCCGTCAGGCGAAGGTTCCCCTAATCAGCCGCCGCCCGCCTCCCCCTATTTCTTATCCAGCGACCAGGTTGCACTGCGGATATCGACCTTCACTGGTAACAGACCAATCTGGGTAAACTTATCGGCCAGAGCCTGCTGCTGCGTGAAGACTTCAGGTGTCATCCGCTCAGCCCCGAACGGCATCCTTGCCAGCGCCCGTTGCCAGATCGGCTGCGGCAGACCGGTTGAGGTAGACATGATTTTTGCCGCCTCTTCCTGATGTTGATTGGCCCAGGTACTTAGCGACCCAAGCTCATCCACCACCTGGCTGGCGATTTGCGGCCAGGTTTCCGCAAACTTACGGCTGGCAAGATAGAAGGTGTAGTGTGGCACCAGGCCTTCGGCATTTTTAATCAGCCGCGCGTGGGCGTTGGTTTCAACTTCTGCGTAGTAAGGATCCCAGATTACCCAGGCATCCACTGCACCGCGCTGGAAAGCGGCACGCGCATCCGCGGGTGGCAGATAGACCGGTGTAATGTCTTTATAGCTCAGCCCCGCCTGCTCCAGCGCAGTGACCAGCAGATAGTTAACGTCAGAGCCTTTATTCAGCGCCACGCGTTTGCCTTTGAGATCCGCCACGCTTTTAATGGGGGAGTCGGCGGGCACCACAATCGCCTCAGTTTTGGGGTTGGCGGGAGAATGTGCCAGATAAACCAGATCGGCCTGTGCGGCCTGAGCAAAAGTCGGTGGCGCGTCGCCAGTTGCGGCCAGATCGATACTGCCGATGTTCAGGCCTTCCAGCATCTGCGGCCCAGCCGGGAACTCAATCCAGTGAACCGCAATCCCCTGTTTCTTAAATTCCTGATCCAGCGTGCCGCGATATTTCAGCAGGGCGAAGATATTGGCTTTCTGAAAACCAATGTTAACTGTTTCGGGCTTCTCTGCTGCAGCCTGGGTGTTGAACGCTAATCCCGCCTGGGCGGCAATAATCATTGCGCTAAGCAAAACTCTTTTCATCTCTCATTCCTGAGTCTGGTTGTTGTCAGCGCAACATAACAAACGCAGGTTGAAGCGCTTAGCGATCAAATGTTCGATGCTTAGCGAAAAAAACGCTATGGATGCCAGACCGACTCACGTACCCGAATGGCGCGACTCAATAGCCCCAGTGCATAGAAGCGGTCAGCGATGGTCTGCTGTTCCCGAATGATGGCTAAGTTCATGCGCTGGGTCTGGTGGCTGCGCCGCGCTAAGGCATGCATCAGTGAAGGCGCTGATATCCCGAGTTCGGTTGAGAGCAACGCAGCGGCTTCAGCACGGTGTGCATCGATGTAGCGGCCAGTCTGCTCCAGCGCGGTGAGCAGAACCTGCAGCAGATCGCCCGACTGCGCGGCGAACCCGCGTTCGGCAAGGTAAAACTGATGATTATTGACCCGGCCGGTGCCATCAGCGATCACCCTGAACTGTCCGCTGTTCTCTGCATCGCTGAGCAGCGGATCCCACATCATCCAGGCATCCACTGCGTTGAGATCGCTGGGCGTCAGCGGATATTTGGGCGGTGCATAGACGATGCGCACATCATCCAGCCCTAAACCCGCTTCATCCAGAATCTGCAGCAGCAGATAGTGAACGTTGGAACCACGATTTACGGCGATGCGTTTTCCTCTGAGATCGCCAATCTGCTGAACCGGGCTGCTGTTCGGTACCAGCAGTGCCACGCTCTGCGGCGCGGCGGGTTCCCAGGCCACATAAACCATCGGGCTGTTGCTGGCCTGCGCAAACAAGGGGGGAACTTCACCGGTCGTCCCGAAATCGATCTCCTGTTGGTTCAGCGCATGCAGAAGCTGCGGACCCGCAGGAAACTCACTCCACAGCACGCTGACGCCTCTATCGGCCAGCTGCTGTTCCAGTGACTGGCGCGCTTTCAGGATGCCGAGGTTGCCAAATTTCTGATAACCGATGCGCAGTTCCCGCTCCCGTTCGGGCTGCTGATTCAGAGAAGTGTCGCGCTGACGCAGTGAAGTGCGGCGCGGTTTAATCACTCCCAGATGGCCCAGTTGGGTGCGCAGCGTATGACGACTGATGCCAAGCAGCGCGGCGGCCTGCAGTTGATTGCCCTGAGTGAGTTCCAGCGCATTCTTTATCAGCGCCTCGATCACCCGGGGATAGAGCGGTGTTTCGCTCTGCTGCATCTGCTGCCGTAAAAACTGATCCAGCGCCTCCTCTCCCGGTGGTAACTCGCTACCCGTGAGGTTATTCAGCCGGAGCTGCTGCGGCGTGACCAGCGAGGTTTTGCTGAGCAGGACGGCATTATGCAGGGTGTTCTCCAGCTCGCGGATGTTGCCCGGCCAGCTGTAGTCCATCAGCGTGGCGACAGCATCTTCACTGAGACGTAACTGAGGTCGGCCCAGACGGCGCGCATAGAGCTGCAGGAAGTGAGTGGCCAGCACCGGGATATCTTCGCATCGCTGGCGCAGCGGCGGCAGCGTGACGCTGGCCACATTCAGCCGGTAGTAAAGGTCTTCCCGGAAGCGCCGTTCACGAATCGCCACCGCCAGGTCGCGGTTGGTGGCCGCAATGACCCGCACATTGACCTTTACAGCCCGGGAGGAACCCACACGGGTAATCTCGCGTTCCTGCAGCACGCGCAGCAGCTTCACCTGCAGCGACGCACTCAGTTCACCGACTTCATCCAGCAGCAGCGTCCCGCCCTCTGCCGCCTCAAACCAGCCGCGATGCCGATCCTGTGCACCGGTAAATGCCCCTTTCTCATGACCAAAGAGCTCAGACTCCGCCAGACTCTCAGTGAGGGCACCGCAGTTGACCGCCAGAAATGGCTGTTTGCTGCGTGCGCTGTGATGATGCAGATAGCGCGCCATCACCTCTTTGCCGGTGCCGGTTTCACCAATGATCAGCACCGTCGCGTCGGTAGGCGCAAGCTGATCCAGCACGCTTTTAAAGGCGCGCGATGCGGGGTCAATCAACTCAGGGCTGGTAATTTGCATCTCATTTACCGGGTTAACTGGAAAGCCATGACCATACCGCGTGGCTAACGCGGAAACGAGAGGCTAACCGGACCGGATTGTTGCCAATGCAGCAGGCTGTAACTTTACCTGTCGCAAATGCAGCAATATGCATCAAGCGAAATTATGAATATATCGTTGAATTAATGAGATAAATATTAAGTAGCAGACTGGCACGCATCCTGCTAACAGCTATATAACTAAAGAATTTATGCCTATGTATTAAATTCAAATATCGTTATAAAGGAATCTGCTAATGAGTCATGCGACACAGGAAAACCTCAACCTCTTCTGGTTTCTGCCCACCCATGGCGATGGGCGCTATCTTGGCACCACCGAAGGCGGCAGAGCAGTCGATTTACCCTATTTACAGCAGGTTGCGCTGGCGGCAGATAATCTGGGCTACTACGGTGTATTAATCCCGACCGGTAAGAGCTGCGAGGATTCCTGGCTGGTCGCCTCTGCGCTGGCACCGATCACCAAAAAGCTGCGCTATTTAGTGGCCGTGCGCCCTGGCCTGCAACCGCCAAGCCTGGCGGCGCGGATGGCGGCCACGCTGGATCGGCTGTCTGGCGGACGCTTACTGATTAACGTGGTCACGGGTGGCGATCCGGTTGAGAACAAAGGTGACGGCATCTTCCTGAGTCATGAAGAGCGCTATCAGGTGACCAGAGAGTTTCTTGAGGTCTACTCCCGCCTGCTGAAAGGCGAGAAGGTCGATTTTTCGGGTGAGCATATCCGCGTGGAAGGCGCTGAGATCCTCTTTCCGCCGGTGCAGGAAAATGGCCCACCGCTCTATTTTGGTGGCTCGTCTGATGCCGCTATCGACGTTGCGGCGAATCAGATCGACACTTATCTGACGTGGGGTGAGCCGGTTGAACAGGTAGCGGAAAAACTGGCGGTAGTTCGTAAGCGGGCGCAGGAGAGTGGCCGTAGCCTCTCCTACGGCATCCGGCTACATGTCATTGTCCGTGAAACCGAAGAGGAAGCCTGGGCGGCGGCCGATCGGCTGATTTCTCATCTGGATGAAGAGACCATTGCCGCCGCGCAGAAGATCTTTGCCCGCATGGACTCAGCCGGACAGGCGCGGATGAGCGCGCTGCATCAGGGCTCGCGAGACAGCCTGCGCATTGGTCCCAATCTCTGGGCAGGCGTCGGCCTGGTGCGCGGCGGTGCGGGTACTGCGCTGGTGGGGAGTCCGCAGCAGGTAGCCGATCGCATCCGGGAGTATCAGGCGCTGGGGATCGAGAACTTTATTTTCTCTGGCTATCCGCACCTTGAAGAGGCGCACCGTTTCGCTGAACTGGTGATGCCGCTGTTACCGCTGGCTGCCAACGCCGAAAAGAGACAGCGCAGCGTGAACACCGGTCCTTTTGGTGAAACCATTGGCGGCGACCGTCGTCCTGATAAACAGGCCAGCGCCAGTTAACAGAAGAGAAGGTTCGCTTATGTCACAGCAGCAGATAGTCATTATCGGCGGTGGTTTTACCGGCACCGCGCTGGCGATCCATCTGGCCCGGGCTGGCCAGGCAGGGTTGCACGTGACGGTGATTGAACCACGAGCACAGCTTGCTCAGGGTGTGGCATACGGCACTACCGATCCGGCCCACCGCATCAATGTGCCAGCCGCCAGAATGCAGCTTGCTGGTGATGAAGAGGGCATATTTGACCGCGACTATCGCGCATCGCCCGCCTTTCAGGCCGACCCGGACGCGTTGTGGCGTGACGGCAATGTCTACCCGCAACGCGGTGAGTTTGGTCGCTGGGTCAATGCGCAGTTTGTGCATCAGCAGCAGCATTCGCCGGTAAAACTTAGTCATCTGCGTGATAGCGCGGTTGCGCTGCAGGATGGCGTAGTGACCACAGCCTCAGGGCAGAAGATCCGGGCCGATCAGGTGGTGCTGGCCATCAGCCATCCACCGCCGGACCTGCCCGCACTGCTGAAGCCCTTACAGGGGCACCCGGGATTAATTGCTAATCCCTGGCAGAATGACGCGCTGGCACAGGTCGCACCTGACGATCGGGTAGCGATTATCGGTTCAGGCCTGACCATGTCCGATGTGGTGGCATCGCTGCATCGCCAGCAGCATCGCGGAGAGATTACCGCCTTCTCACGCCGTGGACAGCTGCCGCGTGCCAACCTGAGCGGCAGCGATGAGAGCTACACCCTGGATTACAGTCAGCCGCAGCCCGCCAGCGCACGTGGCTGGTTACATCGGGTGCGTCAGGAGGTAAAACAGGCAGCCGCGTTAAATCTGCCCTGGCAGCTGGTGCTGGATGATATCCGCCGTAACGGCCAGCATATCTGGCAGAGTCTTTCACTGCATGAGCAGCAGCGTTTTCTGCACCATCTACGCCCCTGGTGGGATGTTCACCGCTACCGGATTGCCCCGCAGGTAAGTGAGATTCTCAACCAGCAGCAGGCGAGCGGTCAGTTGTCACTGCTGGCGGCGCGTCTGATGGGCGCGGAAGCGGTGGGAAACAATCTTCAGCTGACGCTGCGCCGGCGTGGAGCGCAATCAGAAATCCGGGTGGTGGAAAAAGTGATTGTCACCACCGGGCCAGCGCACAACGCACTGCTTAAAAGTAACGCGCTGCTGCGCCAGCTCCACGGCGACGGCGTGATTCAGCCCGACCCGCTGGCGCTGGGCATCCAGGTTAACGCGCTGTCACAGACGCTGAATGCGCAGGGTGATGCCAATCCTCATCTCTATGTAGCCGGGCCTGCCGCGCGTGGTCGCTTTGGCGAACTCATGGGATTACCGCAGGTTGCAGAACATGCTGAGTCCGTAGCACGGCAGCTACTCTCCACTACGCCGCTGCCCCTCAGCGAGCGATGTCCCGGCTCACTCATCTACTGAATCACCCTTCCGGAACAATCACTAAAAGGTGGGCGGCAAGCGATTGCCGCATCCGCCCAGGAGTCGCTATGTCATCGCAACGTGAAATTCGCCTGAATGCTTTCGATATGAACTGTGTCGGTCATCAATCGCCCGGCTTATGGGCGCATCCCCGGGATCGTTCCTGGCAGTACAAAGATCTGGAGTACTGGACCGACTTAGCACGCCTGCTGGAGCGCGGCAGGTTTGATGGACTGTTTATTGCTGATGTGCTTGGGGTATACGACGTGCTCAATGGCAATAACCAGGCCGCGATTCGGCACGCCACGCAGGTGCCGGTAAACGATCCGCTGGCGTTAATCACGCCGATGGCGCTGGTGACGGAACATCTGGGCTTTGGCCTGACCGCCTCACTGTCGTTTGAACACCCCTACCCGTTTGCGCGGCGGATCTCGACGCTGGATCATCTGACCAAAGGCCGCATTGGCTGGAATATTGTAACCTCCTATCTGGAAAGCGGTGCGCGTAATATCGGACATCAGGCTCAGACCGACCATGATGCGCGCTACGACTATGCCGATGAATATCTGCAGGTTATCTATAAGCTGCTGGAGGGAAGCTGGGAAGATGGCGCGGTCCTGCGCGATCGTGAACGTCATATTTTCAGTGACCCGAATAAAATCCATCCGATTAATCATCAGGGTAAATTCTTCCAGGTGCCCGGCATCCATCTGTGTGAACCTTCGCCGCAGCGCACGCCGGTACTATATCAGGCGGGCGCCTCCAGCCGCGGTAAAGCGTTTGCGGCGGAGCATGCCGAATGCGTGTTCGTAGCGGCTCCTTCAAAAGTGCTGCTGAAGAAAACCGTGGCGGATATTCGCCGGAGAGCCGTTGAAGCGGGACGCGATCCCCGTTCCATACTGATCTTCAACCTGCAGACAGTCATTGTTGGCGAAACCGACCTGGCGGCGCAGGCCAAATGGCAGGAGTACAAGCGCTATGTCAGTTACGAAGGCGCGCTGGCGCTGATCTCAGGCTGGACCGGTATTGATTTCGGGCAGTATCAGCCGGATCAGGTACTGAAACATCTGCACACCAATGCGATTCAGTCGGCGGTTGAGACATTCTCCACTGCCGATCCTAACCGCCAATGGACGGTGCAGGGCCTGGCAGACTGGGTAGGCATCGGCGGATTTGGCCCGCTGCTGGTGGGCAGCGCCGAAACGGTGGCCGATGAGCTGCAAAGCTGGGTCGAAGAGACAGATGTCGATGGTTTTAACCTCGCCTACGCCGTGACGCACGAAACCTTTACTGACGTGGTGGAACTGCTGGTGCCGGAACTGCAAAAGCGTGGCGTCTACAAGCAGGAGTATCAGCCCGGTACGCTGCGTGAAAAGTTATTTGGCCAGGGGCCACGGCTGGCGTTGCCGCATCCGGGTGCCGGTTATCGCCGGAGTGCTGATGTGGAACAGCGAGCAGCAAGGGTGGAAGTTTCATAACAGAGACGGCTGGCTGTCCGGCATGAATAACCGGCGCATAGCAAAGTGCAAAGAGATAAGAGTACGTCTTGTCGCCGGTTGATGACAGGCATTACCGGACCGGTCATTGCTGTTAACCGTTGCAAAACAGGTCTGCCATATACTGCTGAAACTTCACCCGTTTCAGCAGTATAAAAAACAACATTTCGCTGAACGCTACCGGATGAATTTTATATTTCATGCGGGGTCTGGTGTGGGTGAGATATAATCCTATCTTATTGAATTAATTATAATAGTTATCTGATTTTGTTGGTTGTTAACTATGCCAGTAATTCATATAAAACCCTCGCTACCTGCTGAATATAATAACGAGGATACGATGAGTACATTAGAAATTGACAACACCTTAACTGCGCCACCGCCTCACTCTCAACCGGTTCGATCGGTGAGTGATGTGGCCCGGCTGATTAACAGTAACACCGAAAAAAACAGCTATGCGCGCTGGATTGTTTTCCTGGCGCTGGGCGGCGTGTTTCTTGATGCCTACGATCTCACTACCCTCTCCTACGGCATTGATGATGTGGTGAAGGAGTTTGGTTTAACCCCGGTACTCACGGGCCTGGTGACGTCGTCAATCATGATCGGCACCATTGTGGGTAATCTGGTCGGCGGCTGGCTGACCGATAAATATGGCCGTTACTCAGTGTTTATGGCGGACATGTTGTTTTTTGTCGTCTCCGCCATTGCGGCAGGGCTGGCCCCCAACGTCTGGGTGTTGATTGGTGCCCGTTTTCTGATGGGCATCGGCGTCGGGATCGATCTGCCGGTTGCCATGGCCTATCTGGCAGAATTCTCTAAGTTCTCCGGCAAGGGCAATAAAGCATCGCGCCTCGCAGCCTGGTGCCCGATGTGGTATGCCGCTTCGTCTGCCTGCTTCTTTATTATTTTTGCACTCTATTTCCTGCTGCCCGCCGAACATATCGACTGGCTGTGGCGCGCCTCGCTGCTGTTTGGCGCCATACCGGCGCTACTGATTATTGCGGTGCGCAGTAAGTTTATGAATGAGTCACCGCTGTGGGCGGCGAATCAGGGCGACCTGAGCGGTGCGGTGCGTATTCTGCGTGACTCTTACGGCATTGTTGCGCATGAGGAGCCGCCCGCTAAAACCGATGCGGTGAAAGCGAAGCCGAAAGTGCGTTTCCGCGTACTGTTTCAGAAGCCTTATCTGGAGCGCACGGTCGTCAGTGCGGTGATGAACGTCTGTATTTCATTTGAATACACCGCCATCGCTTTCTTCCTGCCCTCTATCCTGGCGCAATTTCTCGGCGCGGGCGTATTTGAAACTATCTCTGCCTCGCTGGGACTGAATGCGTTGTTCGCCTTTACCGGCGGGCTGTTGGGGATGCGACTGGCGTGGAAATTTCCCTCACGGCATGTCGCAATCGCCGGATTTGCGCTGCAGTTTATCGCGCTGATTTCGCTGGCATTGATTGGTCATCCCCAGGCGACAGCTGGCGTGGTGTTTGCGGTGCTGATGCTGGGTTTGTGGCTCTTTGCAGAGGGATTCGGACCCGGCGCGCAGTTGATGATCTATCCGGCGCTCTCCTACCCGACCCACATACGCGCCACCGGTGTCGGCTTTAGTCGTTCGCTCTCCGGTGTGGGCAGCGCGCTGGCGCTGTTTATTCTGCCAATTTTGCAGGCGCGTTACGGCACCAATATGTTCTGGATTGTCTCGCTGGCCGCCCTTATCCCGATTATTTTCCTGTTAATCATTCGTTTTGAACCGACCCGACAGGACATCGATGAACAACCCGACTCAGGAGAGGATCATGTCTGAATTAAATCGTACCGAATTTGACGAACTGGTTCAGCATTTCAGGCCGCTGTTCGCCCGCATCGCTGAGGGGGCAAGTGCCCGTGAAACCGAACGCACACTGTTGCATGAACCGATTCGCTGGCTGAAAGCGGCGCGCTTTGGCACCCTGCGTATCCCTAAAGAAGAAGGCGGCTTTGGGGTTTCGCTGCCGCAGCTATTTGCTCTGCTGACCGAACTGGCTGAGGCAGATTCGAACCTGCCACAGGCGCTGCGTGCGCACTTCGCATTTATTGAGGATCGCCTGAACCAGCCAGCCAGTGAGGATCGGCGTCGCTGGTTCCGCCGCTTTGTGGACGGTGAGCTGGTGGGCAGCGGCTGGAGCGAGATCGGCGCGGTTAAGCTGGGTGAGGTCAACACTCAGGTTTCTCCCGATGAGGGGGGATGGCGGATCAGCGGTGAGAAGTTCTACAGCACCGGCACGCTCTATGCAGACTGGATTGATGTCTATGCTCAGCGCGCGGATAACGGTCGTGACGTGATTGCCCTGGTGAACACCCACCAGAATGAGGTGGAGCGCGATGATGACTGGGATGGCTTCGGGCAGCGACTGACCGGCAGTGGTACGACGCGCTTTCATCAGGCCCGGGTTGAACTGCCCCATGTCTATGATTTCAGTGAGCGTTTCCGCTATCAGACGGCATTCTATCAGCATGTCTTACTGGCCACGCTGGCGGGCATCGGGCGGGCGGTGGTGCGCGATGCTGCTCATGGCGTGGCGCAGCGTAAGCGTATTTACAGCCACGGTAATGCGCCGCAGGTGAAGCAGGATGTGCAGGTGTTGCAGGTGATTGGTCAGATAAGTAGCTGGGCATGGGCAGCCGAAGCCGCCGTCGACCGGGCGACCCACTCGTTGCAGCGGGCATTTGAGCTGCAACTTAGTGGCGCAGATGAGGCACAGCTTCATGCGGCAAACGTGCTGGCCGAAGTAGAGTCCGCTCAGGCACAGGTGGTGGCCGTTGAGCTGGTGACGCGTGCGGCAACAGAATTCTTCAATGCGCTGGGTGCATCTGATACCCGAGTCAGCAAGGCACTCGACCGGCACTGGCGTAATGCACGAACGGTGTCGTCGCACAATCCGGTGATCTACAAGCTACGTAACGTGGGTGACTGGGAGGTGAACGGTACCGATCCGACCTTTATCTGGCAGATAGGCAATGGAAATGGAGTATAAAACCGCTGTTTCATGGGCAGATATTTGCGTTTGGGAATTGATCAGCCTGCAATGGAAGCACCAAACCGACAGATTTCAGTTTATTCGGATGAGAAACTGACGCTGGCCATTTAATAACACTTATACTGTCCGTGATACAGGAAACAGACACGCTAAATGCGAAGGATATTAATTGCCATTTATTAAGTATGAGTCAGGCATTATTATCTTCAAGCCCGAACGTTTATTTTTGCGTAAAGGGAAAAGAGCCAGCATCACATCATGACGCTGGCTCTTTTTTCATCAGCGCGTCTGTTAAGGCTTGCTTACAGGCTCTGGCATAGCTGAAGAGTGATGGGTTGAGATTTTCCAGCCCTTACCATCCCAGACATAAGTGAAGGTATAGCGTGCTGTGACGTGCGTGTTATCTTTAAAAGTAAATGTATAAACGCCGGTATCAATCGCTTTATTACAACCGATTCTGATAGTCCGGGAATCAATTTTACCGCTCGGCCCTTTTTTCAGGAAATCTTTAAAATAATCGATACGTTCCTGATCGGTCAGACGTACCTGATTTGAAATGGTCGGCAGCAAAACGGCATCGCTGACATATAATTCAGAGACTTTTGTTGCATCACCGGTTGCCAGAGAGTCATTCCAGGCGTCAAACAGGTTGGCCACATCCTGCTCTGAGGCTCTGACACAGGTCACAGACTGTTGTGCCTGCGTAACAACTGGGGCGCAGGAGAGACCTAAAAGGCACAGCGATAATAACGTTTTTTTCATGAAAACATCCTCATATTTACCCTGGGTGAAGCCGACGTTCTGTGCGTTCTTCCAGACGCCGCCATAAAATGTGTATAACTCGTTAATACGTTTTAATCCGGCTGATCAGCCAGAATAAGACTGCTGCGACAAATACATTAGCCGCTTTATTCGATTAAAAAGCTGATGCAAATACTTATCGACGCTTTTGATATGCAGGGGAACAAGATAGATGAAAGGAAGTGCTGTCTGGTATTTAAATCGGCGATAAGCTGGTATTTAGTTTTTTGTTCTGAGGGTTAATGCCTGGGTCTCTTTTGGTAGCGTAAATGACATGTCGCCTGTTCAGAACTATGAACGTAATATCGGGAAGTTGTGTTTAATTTATGTACTCTATAAAAATTTTAAAAGGATATTGCCTGTGAGCAGTATTATATGGAACCTTTTTATGAGTTATTAATTTAACTGACTAACTAATTAACGTAGTCTGCCATTTTTCAACATCTCTATTTTGATGCTCCTGCTCATTATTGCGCTGGGAAAATAAAGCATCGTGATGCGCTGATTTAATTAAATAATGATTAAACCGTTCATACCTTGGTTTAAACGCGCCTTAGTTTGAGACATTTTTTTGCGTCGTGGTTTCACTTGAACAACTCGCAGTGAGTTACGTTCAGCTATTGATAAAGCGTGTGACCTGTACCTGCCCTGACTGACTGCGATGAGCGTCAATCCGTTAAAAGCCAGACGGGATCAGTTACGATATACTAACTTCGTATAATTGTTCTTATACGAAATCATGACATAGGGAAGGTGCCGGGTTAAGATGGATAGCAGTAGAGTTCGTCCTGAAAATGACAACGCTACGTAAATTCTGCCCGGTTATCCCCCTGCTTAGTTCTCAGAATTAACGTAGCGCGATCATCGGCATCTTTGGTTGATAAGTGAGCAAATATGAGTGAGTTAGTGCCGTTAACCCCTCTGACGGTTGACCGGAATAGCGATATCACCGAGCGGCTCCGGCAGTTCGTTCAGGATAAAGAGGCTTTCTCACCTAACACCTGGCGACAGCTGCTTAGCGTAATGCGAATCTGCAATCGCTGGTCGGAAGATAACCAGCGCAGCTTCCTGCCGATGAGTGCAGACGATTTGCGTGACTATCTTTCTTTTCTGGCTGAAAGCGGCCGGGCCTCCTCAACCGTCACTTCACACGCGGCGTTAATTTCGATGTTACACCGTAACGCCGGATTGCCGGTGCCCAATGTCTCTCCGCTGGTTTTCCGGACGATGAAGAAGATAAACCGTGTGGCGGTGATCAACGGTGAGCGGGCAGGCCAGGCCGTGCCCTTCAGGCTGAGTGACCTGCTGGCGCTGGATGAAGAATGGTCAGGTTCTGATAACCTTCAGGCGCTTCGCGATCTGGCTTTTTTACATGTGGCTTATGCAACACTACTGCGTATCAGTGAACTGTCGCGTTTGCGGGTGCGGGATGTGATGCGTGCCGGCGATGGTCGCATCATTCTGGATGTGGCATGGACAAAAACTATTGTGCAGACCGGCGGATTGATTAAGGCGCTCAGCGCCCGTTCAACTCAGCGACTGGAAGAGTGGATTGAAGCGTCAGGGCTATCCAGCCAGCCTGATGCCTGGCTGTTTACTGCAGTACATCGGTCTGGCCGGCCACTGATTGGCGAAAAGCCGATGAGCACAAGGGCACTGGAACAGATCTTTAGCCGTGCATGGCGTACTGCCGGAAAAGAGGGCGCAGTGAAGGCCAACAAAAATCGCTACACCGGCTGGAGTGGCCACAGCGCAAGGGTGGGTGCTGCGCAGGATATGGCAGATAAAGGCTATCCGATTGCCAGGATCATGCAGGAAGGCACGTGGAAAAAACCAGAAACACTGATGCGCTATATCCGCCATGTGGATGCACACAAAGGTGCCATGGTGGAGTTTATGGAGCAATATGGTGACCCTGATTATCCTGGCTGATGGCTCCTGAAAAGAGAATAAAGCCCCTTTTTCAGGCTGAAGTTATCCACAGAAAAAGTGGACAGCCTGTGTGTAAGCCGGTACGGATGAACGCTGCGGCGGGCATCCACAGCGTTCATCCGGCTGATTTAATTGATTTATCCTTACTGCCCTAACGCATGCTGCGAATCTGTCTGCAAAACAGGAGCCGCTATCCATAATAAGGGCATGCTGCAATGCATGGTCAGACCTGCTTTGGTAAACATCTGCCTTCAGAGGGAAGGATAATGCTTCTGGCCGGGTTAATTGTCATGCAGCCTTTGTCACTGCTCATACGCTAATCATCCCACCATTCTGGCTTCAAATTCGTAAGAACAATCAACAGGACAATCCTCACCTGTCCGCTGCGGCCAGAAATCGCCGGCAGCGGAAAGAGTGAATGTCATCAGTACTTATTTTTACCGGGCAAAGCCTTTCTGCTTATCACAGCCGCCGTGGCAGCCGCTGCAACTCCCCTTTTCCTCCCTGAGCATGACCGGTATTGACTGCACCCGGCTTCCCGCTTTTCGCAATGCCAGCAGGATGATTCCGTTCAGCACCAGCACGTTTATCAGGCAGGTCGCACTGAATGCAGGATGGTCGGCAAAAGTGACGGTCTGGTAAAACAGCGTGGCCGTGGTGTAGGCGATGTTGAGTCCCCAGAAGAATGAGAACATCATCCATTTTTTACCGGCTTCCCGCGCAATAGCCCCCATGACCGAGACGCAGGGAACATAGAGCAGGACAAAAATTAAGTAACTGTAAGCGGCAAAACCACTGCCAAATTTGGCAGACATCACGCCCATCGAACCAGTCGCCATCTCACCATCGCCTTTACTGGCATCGATGGGATGGGCCAGCGCATCAATTCTGAAGGCAGCCGTTAACCCCGCCCAGGTCTCTGTCAGCGCCTCTTTAAGCTCACCAGGCAGGTCAAAAGCCTGCGGATCAAATGGACTGCTCTGGATTGCCTCTGTGGTGTAAAGGCTGTTGAGCGTGCCGACCACGACCTCTTTCGCCATGATGCCGCTCACCAGCCCCACTGTTGCCTGCCAGTTATCCTGAGTGACACCAATCGGCAACAGCATGGGCGTGATCGCTTTGCTGGTCGCCGCCAGCGCAGAGTGGTTAATGTCATTAACCATCTGGCCATTAAAGGCAAAGCTGCTCAGTACGCCAATCAGCATGCTCACCAGGATAATCACCTGTCCGGCTCGCACCACAAACATTTTCAGCCGTTGCCAGGTCTGCAACAGCAGGCTTTTGAGGTGAGGCCGGTGATAGACCGGCAATTCCATGATAAACGGCGAGGCTTCTCCGCCCAGCAGGGTATGCTTAAGCACCAGCCCGGTCGCGATGGCCACCACAATGCCCAGCAGATAGAGGGAGAAAACCAGGCTGGAACTGTGGGTGTTAAAGAATGCCGCAGCGAAAACCGCAAAAATCGCCAGCCGTGCGCCACATGACATAAAAGGCGCAATCAACACCGTCAGCAGACGCTCACGCGGTGTATCCAGCGTCCGTGTCCCCATGACCGACGGGACATTACAGCCAAAGCCGACAATCAGCGGCACAAAGGATTTTCCCGGCAGGCCCAGTGACTGCATCAGACGATCCATCACAAAAGCGGCGCGCGCCATGTAGCCGGAGTCTTCAAGGAAAGCGAGGAACAGGAACATCAGGCCAATCTGCGGAATGATCGGCAGCACGGTATTGATACCGGCACCGATACCCTGCGCCAGGAAAACCGTCAGCCAGTCAGGGAAGTGGCAGACATAGCCCAGCCATTGCGCACCATGAATGAATATCGCCACCGAACTGCTGTCGAACAGTGGCTGTAGCGCAGCACCGATGTTAATTGAAAGCACGAACATTACATACATCACCGCCAGGAATATCGGAATGCCCAGCCAGCGGTTCAGCACAATTTTATCGATCCTGCGGGTCAGACCGGCGGGCATTGCGTGATGAATGTTACTCACTGCCGCGCAAAGCGCATTGATGGTGCGATAGCGGTAATCGGCAATCTGTACGCCGGTCTCTCCTCCGGCCTGCTGCATAATCTCGGGCAAATGCGGAACCAGCGCCGGACAAAGTTTCTGACTGTTGATATCCCCTTCCAGCAGTTGCAAGGCCAGCCAGTAGCGTTTTTGTGGGGCTATGGCGGCGGGCATCTGTTGGCAGAGCTTCTCAATGGCCGTTTCAATCGCGGCCGGATAACGTACCCGTTCCGGTGCTCTGTAAATATGGGGCTGGTCAATCAGCGCTTTGAGCTGGGCAATGCCATCACCTTTGGTTGAGGTCAGTGAAACGACCGGACATCCGAGATGAGCTGACAGTGCTGCGACATCAATAGTGATGTTCTGGCTGGCGGCAATATCCTGCATGTTCAAAACGACAATGCAGGGCACGCCCAGTTCCAGCAGCTGAAAGGTCAGGAACAGATTACTTTCCAGACTGGAGGCATCGACGACGTTAATCACCACATCGGCGTGATCCTGATAGAGATACTGGCAGGCGATGCTCTCATCTATCGAGCTTTCAGCAGATAGCGTTGTCAGCGATCGGGTGCCTGGCAGATCAATAAGCCTGACATCTGACTGCGCGGTAAAAAATTGACCCTCTTTGCGCTCAACCGTGACGCCAGCCCAGTTCCCGACCCGCTGTCGGGCACCGGTGAGCTGGTTAAACAGCGTGGTTTTGCCGGTATTAGGGTTACCAATCAGCCCGATGGTTATCTTCTTCATCAGACGATTTCCTCCAGGATGATGTCATCCAGGTCACGCTGCCGCACCGCCAGGCTGACACGGCGGGTAGAGATCTGCACCGGATCGCCCATTGGCGCCACGCGAATGACCTCAATAACTGCGCCGGGAAGCATACCCATTGTCAGTAATTTCTGGCGCCAGGCGGAATTTACCGATGGCTGATAGCCAAGGATCCGGTAGGTGCTGCCCATATTCATTGCCATATCACGCCCTGCCTAAAAGTAAGAAGCACTCATTCTATAAATGATACTCGTTTCGGTTTTTGATCTGGCATCAGGCAGGCAGAAGAAAACTGCCGTCAGGGTCAACGGCAGGTCAACAGCGCATTAAATGGGGGTTCTTCGAGGCGCGCGTTCAACAGTTAAAGGCGGATGTGGAGAATGTTGAATCATTCCCGCACTCTACATTTAGTTACATCATTCAATGTACCGTAAATAACTATTACGGCCCTTCGGGCCGTGCGGGGCGGCTAGTCAATGAGCACTCGGATTCACAGAACGGCTCCGTTCAGGTTTAATCAAAAAAACCAATCTGGCAGGATATTGCCGGTAACGTAATCTGCTCAAATAGGGTGTTGTAACTAAATTGCGGCCGCTGTAATGAAAGAAAGGCGTCCTGGAAGGATCATTTTCACAATGGCAGTGCCCTGATTTTCAGGCCACCACCAGGTGATGAGCGAATAAGGATTACTTAAGAACCCGAACCGTTTTTACATCAATCTCAACACTGTTCCAGTCTTTATCAACTTCACCTTCAAGACGGACTTTATCACTCGGTGATAACGATTGTCCCATCCAGCGCTTGTCATCAATATCGACATTAATCGTTCCGGTAGCATCTTTGAACTCATAAAGTTCATGCCCCACTTGTCTGATGATGTTACCTTCCAGAACGACCCATGCGTCATCACGCAGCGTCTTAACCTGAGCGACAGAAGAGACGCCGGGTGTCGGACCTTTAAATCCGCCCTGAGAATACCCCTGCCCTGCTGGATTAACAAAACCTTCCTGTGCAGCAACTCCAAAACTCATACCGGCAAACAATGCTGCTAAAAGAAACTTTTTCATATTTATCTCCGTTAAAATTGTCGGGCTAATTTACGATGCAGATCTTAACGGGATCTTAAGAAAATTGATTACCTCCATGTGTTTTAAAAATGTAATGAGCATGATGAGCACGATAAATCCGCATCAGAAAAACAATCAAAGTTTAATCCATGTTGTTAAAAAAATAAATTAATCGATAAACAATTACGTGAGTGGTGAATTTTTAACATTCAGTGTATTATGGTCATTGTTACGCTTTCACTTTGCATCATTTCTTATAAATCCCATAGCTAACATGTCTGTTAACGGATATTATTTCCTGGCATAGATATATCCCAGTATTAAAACATTATGTATCGCAGTTTTGCTCATTAACTATTTTTTTCTTTTTAAAACCACTCAACTGAGTGGTTTTTTTCTATGCCTGATTCCCGATGATAGTAACAGAACCCAGTAACGCTGCGTATGCAGTGTATCGACAACGGATTCCATTCGGAATGCAGCCCTTTCTGGCATTAAAAGGGGAAGAATGTTGCCTGATACTGTCTGAAAATGCATAAACAGAAGAGGAGAGTGGTTAAAGGCCGATATGCTTTGCAACTTTCTCAGAGAGTGGTGATAGCCTGATGCCCCCCCAAACTGACAAGAGATAAAGGAAAATGCGGAATTTACCGAAGAGCGGAGACTCGCCAGCGTGAGCCTCCGAATAAATGCGTTTAGTTCAGTCTTTGAGCATCAGCCTATGCTTCTTACAGATTCATTTTTGGTATTCGAGCTTAAGTTTCTTTTCCTCTACCTTGCTGGTTTTCTTCCTGATTCTCTCAGTAAAAATTCTGCCTTCGCTTCCGCAAGTACTGGTCGCAAAACAATCAATACCCGCCATGGTTGCTTACTCCTGAGCAACCCATGATATTGATCCAGATCATTCTCATCCTGATAAAGAGGCAAACTGCCGGATTGTTAGCATGTCGTTTAACAATCACAGCGAATAATGCCGCATCTTCTTAAAAAGAAACGACAGGAAAGTAAAATGACATCTTTTAATTCTGGCAAGAAATTCGCTTTTGCTATAGCGATGATAACTTCTGTTATGTCCCTTTCCGCCTGCTCAAGCAATTATGTGATCTCCACCAACGATGGGCACATGATTACGACTCATGGCAAACCCGCAAAAGATAAAGAAACAGGCATGATCTCTTATAAAGACACGGATGGAAACATGCATCAGTTACAACAGCACGATGTTAAAGAGATTGTGCAAAAGTAAATCTGCTTTAATAGCACTCTTAATCATTATCCTGAAAATCTGATTCTGTGGGAAAACTGAGCAATGAAAATTTCTGTAATTGGCTTTGGCTTATTATTGTGTGCATCCTCCTCTGCCATGGCCATTGGCCTGAATGCTGAACAAAGTAAAAACACCTCGGTACTGGACGCAGAAATCGGCCGTTCATCCGGCGGGCTTTATGTTGATGGTCAGTGGATCAAAAATACGGCGGATGGTGTTCAGATTGGTCAGGCGGGTACCGGTTATAACCTTGAAATTGGACCTGTGATGCTGACGGCTGGCGTTAAAGCCGCTTACATCGGCGGCAAAAAAGGAGATAACGGCGTTGCGTTTCCTGTTGGCGGCGGTGTGAAAATCAATCTGCCTGCTAATTTTGCGTTGTATGGAGAAGGTTATTCCGCCCCGGAACAGCTGACCAACAGCGTTAAGAATTTCGTTGAGGCCAATGGCGGTGTCAGCTGGTCACCTGTGGATCCACTGGTGTTAAAAGTGGGCTATCGCTATGCGGGTGTTGATGGCAAAGATGGACGTCCGGGACATACCCTGATCGATGGTCCCTATATCGGTGGTGGCCTGACATTTTAACGTCGGATGACTCTTCCCTTTTTTTGTGGTGAGGAAACCCTGCCGATCGGTTTCCTTACTCAATCACTCGTCTCAACTCAGGCGGGGAGCACTGAGAAACAGATTATGAAACCTCTTATGCTGATGTTATTTACTCTCTGTCTGACCGGATGTGTGCAGTATAAATGGGTCAAGCCAGATGCATCTGAACAGCAGGAAACAATTACGGAAACAGCCTGTCGGGCCCAGGCACTGCGGGATTTACCCCCTGACAATGTCGTTAGCGGTAAATACACCTCAAAAGACAGTAAATATAAAACCACTGACACCGATTACTCCACCAGCGACGCCAATGAAAGCCAGCGAGAGATACTGGTTAAAGATTGTATGTTTAAAAGAGGCTGGCAACAGATCGAGGTACAGCAATAGCCCCATTCCCCTGACTGAGGCCAGGTCAATCCCTGGCCAGCTCTAGTCAGCGTCAGAGGTCAGGTTCAGGTTTTATTTCTGTATCATCCTCTTGCCGATCAGTACGCTGCCGCCGGCACCGTTCCGAGCAATACAACACCTCGTCCCAGCATCGTTCCCACTTTTTTCGCCATGACATCGGTTTATTACACGTTTTGCAGTAGCGAACCGGTAATGACTTTTTATTGCCTTTGAACACGCCAGTCTCTCCTGAGAACCCCTTATATCGCTGACAATAGCGTCTCTTATACAGTTTAGCTTGCTTGTGAGTAAGTATTGAGGGCAATTGAGATCGCACTGTTTACCGCTTCATCGGCGCATAAGGCAATATGGTACCCGGATGATGTGGCTCAGGTTTCCTTGATTAGCGGAAAGCCTCTCTGGCCCCATACGGCGGCTAAAAAGTCATTACGCCCCTAAATAATCAATCCAGGGTCATACAGGTCACGCGTGATTCTGACTGTTTTATCCCCCTTTACTGGGGTTTGTCTCTCCAGGCTTTTAAAACAAAGCCATAACCCGTCTGGTGATGATCGCCTTAACCAGAACGTTAATTAAGTGATAAATTAATCTGATTTCATGGCCTTACATATTGTCTGAATAAATCAGCCACCTGATGGTTATTTTTTAGTAATTTTGCTATGCGTCCTTTACAACCCTATTATGGTGGCCTCATGGACATATCCAGCCTTATCTGGAGAAGTATGCACGGTGACTGCCTCTCAGAACAAAGCAGGTCCGCGATTAGCGAAGCGATTCCGCTGGAAAAGCGGCGTGAAAGCCCGGTTTATCCATAACGTAACTAAATTATTGGGCATCATCAGATGAGGCACCTTTTTGACATTTTGAGCGAAGAGTGTAAAAAAAAGAGTAACTTTACTTTTGTTTAAGGGTCTTACGTTAATTACAGTTTAAACTCTTTGAGAAAGCGATTAATATGTTGGCGTTGAACTATCGGTTCTGTATTTTGATTCTTCGAAGGCAAGCATCCTAAAAAAGCAGGTCTGACGAAAAGCATCAGCGTGAACCCGCTCTGTATTTTATTATCTGAACATGACTATGGTGACTTTGATGAGTGACACTCTCAACAGCTTGAATAATATCCGTACCCTTCGCGCAAACGCTCGCGAGCTTGACCTTGCTGCCCTGGAAGAAATGCTGGAAAAACTGTCGGTTGTGGTGAGTGAGCGACGTGAAGAAGCACAGGCTTCTGAAGCAGCTAATCGTGAAAAAGCTGAGAAACTGGCAAAGTACCGTGAATTACTGTTGCAGGAAGGTATCGATCCTAACGAACTGTTAAATGGTATGCCGACTGCACCAGCCGTGAAGAAAAAACGCGCGCCTCGTCCGGCTAAATATCAGTACACCGACGAAAATGGTGAGGTTAAGCAGTGGACTGGCCAGGGCCGTACCCCATCTGCTATTAAATCTGCCATTGATGCAGGTAAATCGCTGGATGATTTCCTGATTTAATCCAGTATGCATAATGAAACACCGCCTGCATCAGGCAGGCGGTTTTTTCACCATAAATGGTCAGGTTTAAGCATCTCAATTACCGGCCAGCCTGTACCCTTTCCTTTCTCATCTTGTTATTGTCTCTCCATCCATAATCCTGCTCAGGCGTTACCCTGAACTCAATAACTGAAAAGCTTTACGCAGTCACGCAACAGGTAATGGGTTTCATTCTGTTCTCTCAACCGCTTTATTTATTCAGCGATTGCGTGTGGCGGCTGTGATAATTTCCAGTCCGATCTGCTGACCATAAGAGAGCTCTAGCGTATTGCCATCAGGATCGGCAAAAAATGCCCAGTATCCGACTGGCACACCAGATTGCTGCGCGTCGCGTCGCAACACACCTTCGAGCCGTGCGAGTGCCACTTTTTCATCTATCTCTTCACGGCTGCTACAGGCCACCCCTATATGACCAAATGGACCCAGCGGCGTATCTACACTGTTGTCAGATTGCACCAGCACCAGCGCAAAAGGTCGGGTTAAATCCGACAGCCACGCCACTTTCTGTGCTTCAGGAATGCCAGGTTCACGCTGATGTATCACCTGCATCCCGGCATAACGCTGATAAAAATCTACGCTCTTCTCTAAATCCCGTACCTGTAAAGCAAGATGAGTGAAACCGGTATCGTTTGACATGGCCGCTCCCTGTTTAAGTTGAGCAGTCACCATGCCACAGGCAGGATTCAGGATTTGATCACGGATGCTCAGCCGCTACGTTCTTCACACATGGCCTGGTTACGCCCTGCCCGTTTCGCGTGATACAAAGCCTCATCCGCGCGCGCTATCAGCGATTCTTTTTCCTGTTGTGAGTCTGAAGCAAGATAGACGGCGCAGCCTGCACTCAGGGTGACGTGCTTTTGCGGCAGTTCCGTGGTGAGATGCGGAATATCGAGCCTGTTAACAGCGTCTATGATCGATTCAGCGAAGTTCAACGCGGCTGACAACGGCTGTCCGGGCAAAATAATGGCAAACTCTTCGCCGCCATATCGGGCCGTAAGTTCGTTTTTGCGGCGGGCGGCGTTCTTCAGAACAGTAGCCACTTTTTTCAGGCAGTCGTCACCCGCCACATGGCCGTAGGTATCGTTGAAACGTTTAAAATAATCGATATCGAGCAGGATCAATGACACGTGCAGGCCACTGTGCTCCGCGTTCTGCAGGCATTCAGTCAGCATGTGATCAAAATGGCGCCGGTTGGCAACACCCGTCAGCCCGTCACTCTGAGCCAGATTTTCCAGTGCGCGATTAGCCGCGGTCAGGTCATCGCGTAATCGGGTCAGCTCAAGCTGATAACGCAGTGTATGCCGTGCCTGACGCAGTACAAATGTACCCAGTAAAAGAATAACAATCAGCAGCGCCAGGCTCAGAATCAGATCATGTACCCAGCTCTTGAGCCAGTGGTTAAACAGCGCGCGCTTGTCATATCCCGCGGCCACCACCAGCGGGTATCGCTGTGAGCGGACAAAGCCAAAGATGCGTTTTTTACCATCAAGCGCAGCGGTCCACTGACCGCTGCCTTTATCCGCATGGGCCAGCATCCTGAGGAAAAGCGGACTCACTGAGAGGTTTTTGCCGATGTAGCTATCCGGCATCGGACGGGCGTAAAGCACGGTACTGTCTGCCAGCATCAGTACCAGTACATCGCCTTCGCTAAGTTCATAATAGCTGTAGAAACGGCGGAAATAGTCCACTTTGATGGTGGCGAGTAAGACGCCCCGAAAGCCGTTAAAGGCATCGTTCACACGCAGCGTAACCGGGATCACCAGCTCGTGAGTGGTGCGGCTGCGAAGCACCGGGCCGACGTGCAGGGTATCGCGCGGGCTGGTGCGGTGATAATCGAAATATTCACGATCGGAATTATTGATGTCAGGCGGTATCCGGCTCATAGAAGTGGCTATCCATTTCCCCTGCGCATCATAGTAGAACAAACCGTGTAGTTGTGGCAGGTGGCTCTGCAACAGGCGCATCGTCTGGCTCAGCGCCTCGCCATCTACACCGGTTGTGGCAATCTGCTTTTCGAGCTCGCGTTGCACCTCGCGCAAAGAGAGCTCGGTCTGCAAAAATGTATCGTCCGCCTGGCGCGCCTGTGACAGTGACAGATTAACCGCCGTATCTTCAGCTTTATCGACGGTTTCATTCCAGTCTTCCCGCAGCGTCCACACATTTAAGCCAATCACCGCCACGCTGAGCAATACGCCTGAAAGGATAATACTTCTTAGCAGCGGCGAGATTTTTGGCGCTGAACCCTCATTTTTTTGGCGAAACTTCATGCCTGTCCTTAATAAACCCTGTTGACTGATTTAAGCACAGTTAATCAAAAGCAAAAATGCAAATCCCACAATCCTGTTTCAACAATGATAATCCGCAATTAACCAGCAGATTTCGCTTAAAATTTCTTCTTTATTGGTTCAACCAGCACCATTAATAGAGGATTAATAGCGAATAAGACTACACTAGCGCTTCAAATATCACGTGGGTAAATGTTACCCTTGCCAGCTGAATAATTTGCACTTCATTGATTAATTTGAGTATTTGAGGATTTGTTATGAGTAAAAACCTGAGCAGCCTGAACAATATCCGCACGCTTCGTGCAGAGGCGCGCAATATGGCTTTGGATATGCTGGAAGAGTTACGCCAGAAATTAGAGACCGTGGTAAATGAACGTCGTGAAGAGGAAAACGCGCGAGCAGCGGAAGCGCGTGAGAAAGCAGAAAAACTGGCGTTCTACCAGGAGCTGTTAATGGAAGAAGGGATTAACCCGGCGGAGCTGGTGAAGAGCGCATCCCCCTCGGTAACCGGCAAAAAGAAACGCGCAAAGCGTCCGGCGAAATACCGTTACAATGACGAAAATGGTCAGGTTCGTTACTGGACGGGTCAGGGCCGAACGCCCTCCGTAATTAAGGCGGCCATTGAAAACGGCCAGTCGCTGGATGATTTCCTGCTGTAGTCGCATTTATTTCTGCCGGAATAGTGACCGTCATTACGCGGGAATATTCCGGCAGGCAAAGTCACAGGCGCAGAAATTCATCCGGGCCTGGTCACTCATCGTCCTGTCGTAATGTCTCATCACTCATCACCGGATGCGGCCCCCGAAATGTCCGGCGCCACTCGCTGGGAGAGACGCCAAACCGGGATTTAAAACGCTGACGAAATGACACGGGCGAATCAAAACCCGCCTTTTCTGCCACACATTCAATGCTGATGCCGGTGGTTTCGAGTAATAGCTGGCTGCGTTGCAGACGCTCTGCTGTCAGCCACTCTCCCAGGGACATGCCTGTCGCCTTGTGAAAATGACGCGTCAGCGTTCGCCTGCTCATGCCAAGCGTCCGCGAAAGTGAGTCAAGATCCTGCGGCTGATGCAGATTCTGTCGCAGGGACGCCAGCAACGCGTTGATCTTACTGTCACGCGTTGTTTCCGGAACCGGCCGCTCAATGAACTGCGCCTGACCGCCTTCACGGTAAGGCGGCACCACCATGCGTCTGGCTACCCGATTAGCCATGGCGCTGCCATAGTGGTGACGGATGATATCCAGGCAGCAGTCGATGCCCGCCGCGGTGCCGGCAGAGGTGATCAGACGAGTGTCACGGGTATAAAGAGCATTACTGTCGAGGTGAACCTGCGGAAAGCGCTCGCTGAAGTCACGCTCAAATTCCCAGTGAGTGGCAGCACGATGCTTATCGAGCAAACCTGCATAAGCCAGTACGTAAGTGCCCAGACATAGTCCAACGATCTCTGCGCCGCGCTGCCAGGCTGCCACCAGCTTATCAAGCAGCGCCTGCGCAGGTTTTTCAGCCGGATTATGCCAGTAGGGCACGATAATAATGTCCGCCTGATCAAGCGGGTCAAGACCCTGTTCCACCGTAATTGACAACCCCATCTCTGAGATGACCGGGCCTGGTTCCAGTGCGCAGATATCAACATGAAACAGATCCTGCTGCGGCAGGGCTGAGCCGAACAGAATACAGGGAACTGAAAAATGAAACGGACTAAAACCGGCCGTTGCCAGCACCGCGACCCTCAGAGCAGCCATCCTCTCCCCCTTATTGTGTGACAGCGTAGTGTTGAGAACTCACGGCACAATTGTGCCGGTTTAGTGCCACGACGCTCAGAACGTCATTGTGTCACCATCTTCCGGGATCAGCACCTGGTCAGCAATACCCTGTTCGGTAGTCCAGGCACGCAGCTCCGCGCGCGTCAGCAAACAGTGGTTGATCGCCTCCATGTGTGAGGCAACCAGCGTTGCGTCAGGCAGGATATTCAGCGTGCGCTGGGTATCCTCTTTTCCCATGATAATCGGGCCATAGAGATCGTTGGTTGCATTGCCGATATTCATTACCACCACCTGCGGCTGAAAACGTTGCAGCGCTCTGACATAGGGTTTGACCCATACGGTATCGCCAGCTATATAGAGGGTTTTTTCTGCCGGATGGGTAAAGACCAGGCCACAGGCGTCACCCAGAATATCGCCCATCACTTTGTCGGCATATAAGGCATTGCTGCCGTGCTGACCGTCGGTTTTATAAATCGTCAGGCCATCAACAAACGGATTCTCATCCTGCAGCACGCGAACATTTTCAAACCCCTGCGAACGAATCAGCGCTGCATCCGTTTCATCCTGGCTGTAGATCATCATCGTCTTCGGCACTAGCTGCTGCGCAGCCTCATCCCAGTGATCCATATGCGTGTGAGTAATAATCACCGCATCGACTGCCAGCAGTGCAGCGACCGGGACAGGCAGCTCAACCATCGGATTTCTAAGATGCGGACGGGCATTTCCGGCAAACCCGGGCCAGGCCTCTTTTTCGGCCAGCATCGGGTCGATCAGGAATTTTTTGCCTGCATAGTCCAGTAGCAGGGTGGCATTACGAATCTGGGTCAGCTTCATTTTGGCTCCGTGAACAGTCTCAGTGAAATCAGCCAGGCTTACTGGCTACCATAAGGTCACTTTACGGCACTGTTTACCTGCGCGTAACAGGCTCAGAGGACAGTGTTCGATGGAATCGGGCCAAACTGCGATTTTTTTTGTGGCAGGATTAATGGATTGCTGACAAATTGAGGATAAAAAAATGCCGCAGCAGGCTGCGGCATGTCATTTCAGATTCGCATCAGAAATCGGCTTTCAGAACCACACGGTAATTGGCTTTACCGGCGCGAACGTGATCCAGCGCTTTATTGATGTCAGACATCGGGAAGAACTCAACCTGTGGCGCAATATCCGCACGCGAGGCGAGTCGCAGCAGCGAACGCAGCTGGCCTGGTGAGCCGGTTGATGAACCGGTCACCGCTTTGTCACCCAGGATCAGATCGAAAGCACTCACTTCAATCGGCTTCATTACGGCACCCACGGTGTGGAATTTACCCTGAGGTGCCAGCGCAGCGAAATAAGGTTTCCAGTCCAGGTCGACCGCCACAGTACTCAGGATCAGGTCAAAACGGCCTGCCTGCTTTTTCAGAGCTTCTGGATCACGGCTGTTAACCACTTCATCCGCGCCCATATCCAGGATCGACTGCTTCTTATCTGGCGTTGAGCTGAATGCCACCACTTCGGCACCCATCGCGTGCAGGATCTTGATTGCGATATGGCCAAGTCCGCCGATACCAATCACACCCACACGGCTGGTTGCCGTGATGTTGCTCATCAGCAGCGGTTTAAACACGGTGATACCGCCACACAGCAGCGGACCGGCGCTCGCCACATCCAGTTTTTCTGGCAGCGGAATAACCCATTGCCAGTCAGCACGCAGCTTCTCGGCAAAACCACCTTTGTTCATGATGGTCGGGATGCTGCCCTGCTGACAGTTAACCTGCTCGCCGTTAATACAGGCATCGCAGTGCTGACAGCTTTTTGCTGTCCAGCCGATTCCTACACGCTGGCCGACTGAAAGACCTTTGTTCTTAGCCGCTTCGCCCAGGGCTGAAACCCGGCCAATCACTTCATGTCCTGCAATCACCGGGAACTGAGAGATGCCCCACTCGTTGTCGATCATCGACAGATCTGAGTGGCAGACGCCACAATATTCGACCTGGACTTCGACTTCTTCGGCTGCCAGTTCGGCGGCATCGTACTCATAGAGTTCAAGGGCCTGGCCAGCCTGCATGGCTGCATAACTTTTAATTTTCATTCATACCTCTGCGTGGTTAATCACCGACAAGTGTAACAACTGAAAGCCCGCCCTGCCTGGTCGTTACGCTTACACCGCACTTTTTTGTCTTTTATGCTGATAAATCAGCCCTTAACCTGCGCACCGGAAAGAGTTTGTAACACCTTGAGCTGCGCGACGGCTTCCTGCATCGCATCCATCCCCTGCGTCAGTTCACGCAGGCTGCCGAGATGCTTCGCAATGTCAGCGCGCTCATGTCGCGTCTGTTGATTCATGGCCGCCAGCGTATCGGCTGCACTGATACTGCGCTCTGCCATCTGGGCGGCGGTCTGCGCCGAATCACTGGCCACCAGCCGGATACGTGAGATGGTGCTGACTGCCTCACCGATGTTACTGGCCGTAGCTTCAGCCTGCTCTTTTGAGGAGTGCGCCAGACGACGAACTTCGCCCGCGACCACAGCAAATCCCCGCCCAGCCTCGCCTGCACGAGCCGCTTCTACTGCGGCATTCAGCGCCAGGATGTTGGTCTGGAAAGCAATATTGCTGATGCCATGCGTAATCTCATTGATGCCGTTGGAAATTTTCTCCAGATCGTCCAGACCATCATCCAGCCGGCCCTGCGCCTGCTGACTCTCGGTGGCGATGTTACTGATGTTACGGATACTGCTCTCTGCCAGGCTCAGGGTTTCTCCCTGGCTCTGAGTGGCTGTTTCCAGCACCGGCAGCGCCTCCATCAGCGGCGTCAGCGCCTGCTGATAAGTGATAACCCGATCCAGCACCCGCGTCTGGATGCTGTTCAGCGCTTCCCAGCGGCGCAACGCTCGCTGCGCGTAGTGTGCCGCGTAGCCGGCGTACTCTACCGGGAACTGGCTCATCGCTTTGACGTCATGATTAAAGAACACCAGCGCGGAGAGCGTCTGATTGATGGGCACACCCAGGATTTCGCCGAAGCTGGAAAAACCGGCGGCGGCAATGCCTTTGAAGAAATGGGCATTATGCAGCTTATCGGCATTACCGACACGGCGCAGGATACAGTCGTTCATCAGGATCGCCGCGGGTTTGCCATGCTGAGCGGTAAAAGCCTGCCACTCCTGCTGCGTCGTCTGTTTAAAGTCTTTCTCTTCCATCAGGAACAGTCGATCGCCAAACTCAAGATCGCAGAAAAAGTGTACGCCGCCCGATTCAATTTTGGCGATCGAGCGAATAAAGTACTCGCCGCCAACTTTAACGCCAAAAGTGAGCCCCTTTAGCCGTTCGCTCAGTTGCGCTTCGTTGCAGTTGAGATGTTCACACAGCGCCGCAACAAACGATTGCTGCTGCCCCTGGCGGTTAAATACTGACGTTACAGTACGCGCAACCGGATCGGCTTCAGCAATCAGCCAGCTCTGATCGCGTGGCGTAAAGTTCTGGCTTTTAAAAGGAGCAAATGATTTTCCTGGCGCCATCTGGCAGAACACAATCACAGCCTTGCCCTGCAACACCCTGCCACCTGTACCAATCCAGGTGCCATCAAAGGTGATTTTACCCCCGGCAGAACCGCCAATCGCCAGGCAGGGAAAGCGCCCGCTGTTATACCAGGCCTGCATCAGAAAGCCTTCAGATGCCGATAATCCGTCGCAGTAAATCATGGCGAAAGTACGATCGGCCGAGAGCGGCATCCGCACTTGCAAGCGCGCCAGCTCCTGCTGGATGGCGGTGATGCGCTGGCTGGCCGTCTGCGTGTCGGCGACATGCAGATCAACAATATGCGTCTCATGGCGTGCGATCAGTGTGTCCGGCAGCCAGAGGTAGCTTCCCTCCGGGCCATTGCCATCACAGTAGGTGCTTTGCGATCTGCTGCTGCTCAGCGCGCCGTTGGAAGAGAGCGTCAATACCGTCAGGTCGGCGGAATTGAATCGCTGCCAGGCCTGACTGACCCGCTGAAAATCGGCTTCAGGCGGAACGAAGGTCATCAGGATGCCGCCCGCCCGCGAGCTTAAACCCACGGAGGCCAGTGAATCTGGCAACGCACGACAATCGTAGGTGCCATTGGCAGGCTGACTGCTACTCCTAAGACGGGCAACAGGCAGGTGTCTTTTGATCGTCTTAATGATCGACATATTATTATTTTCGCTTTTATTTGAGTAATTTGCGCTTAAATCAGCGCTTTCTGGTGTGTATAAAAGGAGGGCTAAAAGCATGTCCGTTCGCGTTCAGAACTCGTCGCGGAGTGCCGGGTTCATCAATGATCGGCGCACTCAACGCCTGTTGGTTATCGCCAGTAGCGGGAAAACCTTTAACGATTGCTGCAGTTGGTTTAATGGATGAAGATGTTATATTTTCGTAGCATAAAATAAGCTTTAGCGTGATTTTACCGGGAAGATATAAGGCTGTGCGGGTGACTGATGTTTACTGTTTGCGATACAGACTCATCAGTGCGACAATTGTAATGTCAAGTGTAAATACAAAGGAACTCGCTATGGGCACAATTAACATTCGAATCGATGATGACCTGAAGACACGATCCTATGCTGCGCTCGAAAAAATGGGTGTGACTCCTTCTGATGCGCTGCGCCTGATGCTTGAATATATTGCAGATAATGAACGTCTTCCCTTTAAGCAAACGTTACTCAGTGACGAAGATGCGGCGTTAGTAGACATAGTTAAAGAACGCCTGCGAAACCCTGAGCCTGTCCGGGTCACACTGGATGACCTTTAATGACCTGGCAACTGGAGTTCGATCAGAGGGCACTGAAAGAGTGGCGCAAGCTGGGCCCGACAGTACGTGAACAGCTTAAAAAGAAGCTGGCTGAGTGTCTTGAGTCACCCAGAATTGAGGCGAACAAACTCAGCGGGATACCTGACTGCTATAAGATCAAGCTAAAGTCATCCGGTTATCGACTTGTATACCAGATTATTGATGACCGGGTGGTGGTTTTTGTGGTGGCTGTCGGGAAAAGAGAGCGCTCAGAGGTTTATTCTGCCGCTTCCAGGCGTCTCTCTTAAACAGGCGACTTCACCGCTAACAAACAAAGCGGCGCTATTCCTGTTTACCTGTCACTCTGCTGGTTCCAGTGCTGTTCGCAGCGCTCCCGAGCTTCGGCAGGCAGGTCGCGTAAATCTGGCAGCGTGTCGCCGGAACCGTAGCCCATTGATCCCCTCGCTTCCTGCTGTTCATCCTGCGCGGCGAACGTGATTTTCTCATCCAGCTGCTGCCAGCTATCGCCCTGCTGCCGGTAGATGACAGCAAAAGTGGGCGTCTGTACATCATCGCCGTAAATCTCATATTTCTGCTTCTGCTCGTCAGAGCCCAGCTCAAGCGTATCGATTAAGGTCGCATTACTCATAGCACTCTCCTTTTTCGTCAGGTCTGTAAGCGTAGTTCATCACCTACGGCCCTGCCGACACTATCCCCCTTCGAAAAATTAACATCACTATTATCAATCAATTAAGTATGTGCATTTGCATAAACGAAGCGGACGACTATGCTTGCAGATGTGACTAGCTAGTCCTTTTTATCTAATGGAACATTGATATGAGGTCTTCCTATGACACAACAGAAATACAGAGGTGGTGCCGGCAATTTTGCCAACGATCCAGAACGGGCGAGTGAAGCTGGCAGTGCAGGAGGCAAGGCCAGTGGGGGCAATTTCAAAAACGATCCTGAAAAAGCCAGGGAAGCCGGTCGGAAAGGAGGCAAAATTAGTCGCCGTCCTTCTAAGTAATTCTGAATAAAGCGCTTTAGGACGTATTACGCCATGGAATGGCATCTATTCCAATAAGTTTCATCATGCCCCCTCTTTTAGCCTTAATGCCTCTCTGACCAGGGTAAAAGCGGGTGAATGTTGCTTGCGGCTGGGATAGTAGAGGTAATAGCCGGGAAACGGCTCGCACCAGCGCTCCAGCACGCGGATCAAGGTGCCCTGCTCCAGCCCTTCTGCGACTTCCTGCTCAGGCAGGAAAGCGATTCCCAGCCCGGCGAGAGCCGCTTCTGCAATGTGTGCCGAAGTGTTGAACGTCAGTTGTCCATCTACCCGCACATTTAACGGCCCCTCTTCACCGTCAAACTCCCAGACGTACAACCCACCCGCTGTGGCCTGCCGCATGTTAATGCAGTTGTGATGCAGCAGATCCTGCGGAACCTGCGGCGCAGCATGACGACGAAAGTAGTCGGGCGTGGCCACCGCAGCCATCCGTAATGGCGGGCTTATCGGCATCGCCACCATGTCTTTATCAATGGTGTCTCCCATCCTGACCCCTGCATCAAATCGATCGGCCACGATATTGCGTAAGCCATGATTAGCATCGAACTCAAGCCGGATATCAGGATAAGCCGCCAGCAATGGCGTCAGCTTTGGCATCAGGAGTGAGCTGAGAATATGCGGCCCGCAGGTGATCCGTACCGTGCCGGCTGGCTTGTCCCGCATCGCGGTCAGCATATCCAGTTCCGCCTCAATTTCATCGAACCGATTGCCAATCACCTGGATTAACCGTTCACCCGCCGCGGTCGGTGAAACGTTACGGGTCGTGCGGGTAAGCAGCCGAATCTCCATCCGGTTTTCAAGCGCGGTAATGGTCTGACTTAACGCGGGCTGCGTCACGCCCAGCAGCGCTGCCGCGCGGGTAAAGCTGCCCTCACGCGCCACGGTAATAAAAGCCTGCAGGTCATTCATGTTGCGCTTCATACTGCACTCCCGCCGATAGATTTATAAGTTCTGGTTATAACCCCATTAAGGATTCATTAGCTAGTCAATATAAAGCGAAACAGTAAAATTTCCTGAGTTCATCAGCACCGCAAACAATGAAACAGGACACAACATGACTTCCACGGAAACAACTGACTGTTCCCCCCGGCATAAAGAAGCGCACTGGGGTGGTGTATGGGCAATGACGCTGTGTGTATTCGCGCTCATCGCCTCTGAATTCATGCCGGTCAGCCTGTTATCGCCGTTATCACAAGATCTGGCGGTCAGCGAAGGTCTGGTCGGACAGGGCATCGCTATCTCCGGCGCACTGGCAGTGATCACCAGCCTCTCAATAACCCGCATCGCAGGGAACCTCGACCGCAAAATTCTGTTGCTGGCGCTCACGCTGGTAATGGCACTATCCGGATTGATGGTGGCGATGGCACCCAATTATCTGACTTACATGACTGGCCGGGCATTGATTGGCGTGGTGATTGGCGGTTTCTGGTCGATGTCAGCGGCGGTCGCTATCCGGCTGGTCCCCTCCGGGCAGGTGCCGCGCGCGCTGGCCATTTTCAACGGCGGCAATGCGCTGGCGACGGTTATCGCTGCACCGCTGGGCAGCTATCTCGGTTCTGTCATTGGCTGGCGCGGGGCTTTTTTCAGCCTGGTGCCGGTAGCCTTGATCGCCCTGATCTGGCAGGCGTTCACGCTGCCATCGATGCCGGTCAACTCGGCCCGGCAGCGCAGCGGAAAAATTCTGCAGCTGCTGCGTTCGCCGCTGGTTACGGTGGGTATGACCGCCTGCGGCCTGCTCTTTATGGGCCAGTTCACCCTGTTTACCTATCTCCGCCCGTTTCTGGAAACCGTGACGCAGGTTGACGTTTCTGCGCTGTCGCTGGTGCTGCTGACCATTGGTGTCGCCGGCTTTATCGGCACGCTGATTATCAGTGCTGTTTTGCAGCGCGGATTCTATCTGACCCTGATGATCATCCCGTTGATTATGGCGCTGGTTGCGGTGCTGCTCATGGTGTTCGGTCATCACCTGTGGCTGGTGGCGCCACTGCTTGGCATCTGGGGACTGGTGGCAACAGCGGCACCAACCGGATGGTGGGCCTGGATCGCCAGAACCTTTCCGGATAATGCCGAGACCGGCGGCGGATTAATGGTGGCCATCGTACAGCTGTCGATTGCTTTGGGGTCGACGCTGGGTGGCCTGGCCTTTGACCATGCAGGCTGGCAGACCACCTTTGCCATCAGCGCCACATTACTGGTCACTGCCGCCGGACTGGCGATGATCACCGCCCGTAAGGAAAGCGCTGCCTGATAGCAGATGCGTTGTTTAACCGGGCAACCCGTTGCCCTCACGTCGTCAACCCCGATAAGGATCTTCTTATGAGAGCATTAACCCTGATGTTTGGACTGTTGATCAGTTCATTTGCGGCCAGCGCTGCCGATATGTCACGCGGCGCCGATAACTTTTATCAAAGCGATAAAGTCACCCGCGAGAAAGTCACCTTTAAAAACCAGTATCAGATGGGTGTGACCGGCACGCTGTACAGACCAAAAGAGGCCGGTAAAACGGCGCGCCTTCCGGCGATTGTGGTAGGTCATCCGATGGGCGCAGTCAAAGAGCAGAGCGCCAGCCTCTATGCGCAGAAAATGGCTGAGCAGGGATTTGTTACCCTGGCAATTGATCTTTCGTTCTGGGGCGAAAGTGAAGGCCAGCCGCGCAACGCGGTCTCTCCGGATATCTATGCCGAAGACTTCAGCGCCGCCGTGGATTACCTGGGTACCCGCGAATTTGTCGATCGCGACAGGATTGGTGTGCTGGGCATCTGTGGCAGTGGCAGTTTTGTCATCAGCGCAGCGAAGATTGATCCCCGCATGAAAGCCATTGCTACCGTCAGCATGTATGACATGGGGTCAGCCAACCGTAATGCGCTGAATAAAAGCCAGACACTGGCGCAGCGCAAGCAAATCATTGAAGCGGCGGCACAGCAACGCTATGAAGAGTTCACCGGGGGTAAAACTGAGTACACCAGTGGTACACCACATAAAATTGATGCTGATTCGCCTCCGATAGCCAAAGAGTTCTATGATTTTTACCGGACGCCTCGCGGTGAGTTCACACCGAAAAACAGTTCAGCTGCGCTGACCACGCACCCGACGCTCACCAGCAACGTGAAATTCATGAACTTCTATCCGTTTAATGACATTGAGACCATCTCACCGCGCCCGATGCTCTTCATCACGGGTGATAAAGCGCATTCACGCGAGTTCAGCGAAGATGCGTTCCAGCGTGCGGCACAGCCCAAAGAGCTCTATATCGTGCCTGATGCAGGCCATGTGGACCTTTATGACCGCACTGACCTGATCCCGTTTGCGAAGCTGACCGCCTTCTTTAAACAGCATTTGTAATCTTCCGCTGATCATTGATCCCAGCCCGTCTACAGCCGCCTGCAGACGGGCTTTCTGCGTTATTGGCCTTTGCGATGGCGGGTCAGGTAGTGCTTCACCAGCACAAAGAAGAGCGGAACAAAGAACAGCGCCAGTACCGTGCCTGCCAGCGTACCGCCGATGATACCGGTGCCGATGGCGATGCGGCTGTTAGCACCGGCGCCCGTCGCCACCGCCAGCGGGATCACCCCGGCGATAAAGGCCAGCGACGTCATCATAATCGGCCGCAGACGGGTTCGCGCTGCCTGCAACGCAGCCGCACTCAGCGAACTTCCCCGACGAACCGCATCCTCCGCAAATTCGATGATCAGTATCGCGTTTTTGGAGGTGAGTCCGACCGTGGTCAGCAACGCCACCTGGAAGTAGATATCATTGCTTAATCCGCGCAGTGCCACCGCCAGCACGGTACCCAGCACGCCGAGCGGCACCGCTAACAGCACGGAGAAAGGCACCGACCAGCTCTCATACAGCGCAGCAAGACAGAGGAAAACCACCAGAATCGAGATGGCATACAGCGTGGTTGACTGCCCGCCCGCCTGCTTCTCCTGCAGCGAAAGACCGCTCCATGCCCCTGTGGTCCCTGCCGGGAGTTCATTGGCCAGTCGCTCAATGGTGTTCATGGCATCGCCGGAGCTGAACCCTTCGGCGTTCTGCCCCTGAATTTCGTAAGAGGCAGAGCCGTTGTAGCGGTTAAGGCTTTCGGGTCCCATGGTCCATCGGGTCGAGGCAAACGCCGAGAAAGGCGTCATGGTGCCCTCACTGTTACGGATGTACCATTTATCCAGATCCGAAGGTGATGAACGATACTGACCGTCGCCCTGCACATAGACCCGCTTTACCCGACCCCGGTCGATGAAGTCATTGATATAGGCACCGCCCCAGGCGCTGGTCAGCGTATCGGTCACGTCATCCAGCTGCAGTCCCAGTGCCACCGCTTTGCTGGTATCAATATCGACCTGCAACTGCGGCGTTTGCGGCAGGATATTGGCCCGCACGCCAAGCAGTTCCGGGCTTTGCGCTGCGCTTTGTAGCAGCTGATCGCGCAGGTTGCCCAGTTGCTCACGCGTGGTGCCACCGCTGGCCAGCAGCTCATAGGTAAAGCCGTTGTTCTGTCCCAGACCCGGCACCGACGGCGGCGTCAGCGCAAAGATCTGCGCATCCCGAATCGACGCCAGCGCGTAGGTGGCGCGCCCGGCAATCGCTTCGGCAGAGTTTTCACTACCCGGTCGCTGATCCCAGTTCTTAAGCTTGATAAACGCCATACCGGCATTCTGCGCAGCACCGCTGAAGTTAAAACCATTGATGGTGAAGACCACATCAATATTCTGTTTCTCTTCAGTCAGGAACCAGTCAACAATCTGCTGATTGACTGCCTCAGTGCGGCTGGCCGTGGCACCCGCTGGCAATGTCGCCTGAAGCATAATGCTGCCCTGATCTTCAGTCGGCAGGAAGCTACCCGGCAAGCGGGTAAACATCACAAACAGCACCACGCCCATAGCCGCATAAAGCGATACCATGATCAGCGGACGGCGCAGAGTGCTCACCACTTTGTGACGATACTGGCGCTCGGTGGCGGCATAAAAGCGGTTAAAACCGCCAAAGAAGCCTTTACGATGGGGTGAGGTCGGCCGCAGCAACATGCCACACAGTGCAGGCGTCAGGGTCAGTGCCACCACCACGGAGAAGGTCATGGCGGCGATGATGGTGATGGAGAACTGCCGGTAAATCACACCGGTCGACCCGGCGAAAAAGGCCATGGGCAGAAATACCGCGGAGAGCACCAGCGCGATAGCCACCAGCGCGCCGGAGATCTCTTTCATCGACTTTTCTGTTGCCTCACGCGCCGGCAGACCTTCGTCATGCATAATGCGTTCGACGTTTTCGACGACCACGATGGCATCATCCACCAGCAGCCCGATGGCCAGCACCATAGCAAACAGCGTCAGGGTATTGATGGTGTAGCCGCACAGCGCCAGTACGCCAAAGGTGCCGAGCAGTACCACCGGCACCGCCAGCGCCGGGATCAGCGTCGCACGGATATTCTGCAGGAACAGGTACATCACCACTACCACCAGCGCAATCGCTTCGATCAGGGTGATCACCACATCCTCAACGGAGATTTTGATGAAGTCAGTGCTGTCGAGTGCATAAGCCACCTCATAACCTTCCGGCATTGAGTGGCGATACTCTTCAACTTTGTTTTTCACCAGCGTCGCGGTGGCCAGCGCATTCGCGCCCGGCGCCAGCATCACACCGACACCCGCCGCAGGATGCCCGTTGAGTCGGGTGGTCATGTCATAGGATTCGCCGCCCAGCTCCACCCGCGCCACATCACCCACGCGTACGATGGCACCGCTTTTGTCGCTTTTGACGATGATGTTTCGGAACTGCTCTGGCGTTTGCAGTCGCGACTGCGCTCTGACCGTGGCGGTGAGCTGCTGATTATCAGGCGATGGCAGGCCGCCGATTTTACCGGCTGAAACCTGAATGTTCTGCGAGCGTATCGCCGCCGACACATCGGAGGGCTGCAACGCAAAGGAGTTTAGTTTGAAGGGATCGAGCCAGATGCGCATCGCGTATTGACCGCCGAACACCTGGATGTCACCTACCCCTTCGGTCCTGGCCAGCGGCTCCTGCATATTACTGACCAGCCAGTCACCGATATCCGTGCTGTTGCTTTTGCCCGTGGTGTCATACAACCCCATCACCAGCAGGAAGTTTGACTGCGATTTGGTGACGGTAACACCAAGCTGCTGCACTTCGCTGGGCAGACGGGAGAGCGCCTGCTGCACCTTGTTCTGCACCTGCACCTGAGCCGTGTCCGGATCGGTGCCCTGACTGAAGGTGACGGTAACCGACACATTCCCCTGTGAACTGCTGCTGGAGGTAAAATAGAGCAGATTATCCAGCCCGGTAAGCTGCTGCTCGATCACCTGCGTGACGCTGTTCTCCAGCGTCTCCGCAGAAGCACCGGTGTACGTTGCGCTGATATTCACCGAAGGCGGCGCAACATCGGGATATTGTTCAACCGGCAACAGGGTAATGGAGAGCGCGCCAAGCAGCATGATTAAAATGGCAACAACCCATGCGAAAACGGGACGATAAATAAAAAAACGAGAAAACATCAGCGGGATCTCTTCCTTTTGGGCGGGTGCAAAACCTGCATTCCTGCAGGCTAACAAACAGCGTTGATTATAGGGTGTAACCTCAGGCTGAACATCCTGACGTGATCTTTTCTTAAGGCTGGCTGATCGTACCGTGACGCTGCATTTTCGATTTATCGCGGATTTAACTGTGCTGACATCCGATGTGGGCATCAAAGAGAAAGCCGATCCATAACGAATCTGCTGATGCATTAAGCAAAATGGTGAGCCCTGACTATTCTCAAATAAAGGATATTGATCAGGAGAAAACCATGAAATTTTTCTACTTCGTTTCGCTTATCGCCTCTGCCCTCTATTTACTGGCCTTCCTGCCTAAACTCCGCACCCGTCGTGAACCCATAGCCTACTGGGGATGCTGGACTTATCTGGGTGCTAACGCCATTTTCTGGGCCGTTTATGGTGTCATGCATTACATTTGATGTCATTTTTTAAGCAAAGCGGTAAACAGGGATGTTTTGGGCGCTATCCTGCTGATTAATTGGGTTAGCGTGAGCGGGAACGTAGAGATATATCATTTTTGAGTTTTCATCACAGCGACATGATTTTGTGCCTTCTCACAGGCCCGGCAGTTATTCAGGATTGCGAGACGTGCTGGAAAAATCATATAAGGCGGCTACGCTGATTTTCAGCTAACCCTCTGGATTTTAAAGCCTCCCGTCCCGAGGAACACGATGATTTCTTCTTCTGTTCCGTTATGGGATATATTGGCATCACTATCGTGAAATTTTCTCTTCATAACAGGTTATCCCGGCAATGGCTTTGATCCCTAAAAACTATACGCGGCTGGAAAGCGGCTACCGTGAGAAAGCACTTAAAATCTATCCGTGGGTGTGTGGACGCTGCTCACGCGAGTTTGTTTATTCAAACCTGCGCGAACTAACGGTCCACCATATCGATCACGACCACACCAACAACCCGGAAGATGGCAGTAACTGGGAGTTGTTGTGTCTCTATTGTCATGACCACGAGCACTCAAAGTACACCGAGGCTGACCAGTATGGCACCCGTGTAGTGGCTGGCGAGGACGCACAAAAAGATGTCGGTGAGGCAACCTACAATCCCTTTGCTGACCTGAAGTCGATGCTGAATAAGAAGAAGTAATGACTGAACTGTCAGGCTGGCCGACCGGCGTGACAGTCTCGCTTCCCGAAGAGGATCACAACGTCTGGCCGCGGCCAGAACGCAGTGTAGTCCGTCGTGCCAGATGCCACCCTGGCCAGACTCAGCGCGATATGAATCTTTTACCAGCCGGTTATTTCAGATTTTGATATCAGTTATGGCCGGGAGAACCGTACGTCAATCCCCCCCTCACCGACACGCTTTTTGAGGCTATCTGTCGACAGCACCTTTCCTATTGGCGTGTAGCTATAGGAGCTCTGGAATGTCTCGTAAAAAAGAACCAGCGTCTTATTGCCATACAGCATCACATCGCCCTGCTGGATCGTGCCGGGTTTATGCGGATCGCTATTAAGAGCAGCAGGCAGGTCTGCAAACTTCTCATTGCCGTTCAGCTCCTCCATCGTCATGCTCAGCGGGAGTTGCTGTACAAATGCTTTCGCGGTGGCGTTATCAGCCAGCGCAATCTCATACGACTGATGGTTGATCGTCATAATAATCTTCATGGGACGCAGCTCTCCTGCCCGAACCGGGCCACTGGCTTTAACGGGCATCAGACTATAGGTGGAAAGTAAAACCAGCAAAAGTAAGGCTCTTTTCATAAGGTCGCGTTCCGGATTATGGTGCATCTGTTCAGACATGGAGTGCGTTGCTGCGATCGCAGTCCAGCCCTGAATAAACTGGTTCACTTACCCGCCGTTATCTGATGGTAAAGATTTATCCTTCACCCTTTCCCTGCATCATCCTCCTGTCGGCGGAACTCGCGCACCGCTTATTCTGCAATAGCCTGGATGCGCTGCGCTTCATCTGATGTGCTGAACTGATTTGCGGCTTACGTTTCGGACTGTCGAAACATTTTGAGAAATAATTTCCCTGAATAACAGCCAGTTTCCACGTTGTTGCAACTATTTCTGTACCAGGCTTAACAAATAACAACAGAGACAATGTGGAGCATTATGAAAGAGCAAAATCGCACAAATGGCATCGCTCCTTATGGGGGTGCCGCCGGAGGCTGGGGCGCACTGAAGGCGGTTGCCGATGCTATCCGCGGCCAGATGTCTGTGAAACAGGATGTGATCGCCCTGTTCAAAGTCAACCAGCCGCAGGGCTTTGACTGTCCGGGCTGCGCCTGGCCCGACCCGCAACATGCCTCATCATTTGAGTTCTGCGAAAACGGCGCAAAAGCCGTCTCCTGGGAAGCGACCAGCAAACGCACCACACCGGAATTTTTTGCCGCTCATACCGTGACTGAACTGTGGGAGCGCAGCGCACTGCATCTGGAGGGCGAAGGCCGCCTGACCCATCCGATGAAGTACGATGCCGCTACGGATACCTATCAGCCCATCGAATGGGAGACGGCGTTCCGGGAGATTGGAGAGCATCTGCGCAGCTACGACGATCCGGACAGCGTAGAGTTTTATACCTCGGGACGCGCCTCCAATGAAGCGGCGTTTCTGTGGCAACTTTTCGCCCGCGAATATGGCACCAATAACTTCCCCGACTGCTCAAACATGTGCCATGAACCGACCAGTGTCGGGCTGCCGGAGTCAATTGGCGTCGGCAAAGGAACGGTAGAGCTGGAAGATTTTGATCACTGCGACCTGGTGCTTTGTATCGGTCACAATCCAGGTACCAACCATCCGCGCATGCTGGGCACGCTACGGGAAGTGTCGAAACGCGGTGCCACTATTGTGGCGATCAATCCGCTGCGTGAACGTGGCCTGGAGCGCTTTACTTCGCCGCAGAGCCCGATTGAAATGCTGTCAATGAGCTCCACTGAGCTGGCATCGACCTACTACAAAGTCAGGGTGGGCGGTGACGCAGCGATGTTGAAAGGGGTGATGAAAATCCTGCTCACGATGCACGAGGAGGCGCTGAGCAAAGGTGAACCCGGCGTCATTGATGAAGCGTTTATTACTGAGCACACTGAAGGCTTTGACGCCCTGAAAGCCGACCTGGAAAGCACGGACTGGGAGCATATCCTGAAAGTCTCGGGCATGGCGCGTGAAGAGATTCAGCATATCGCCCGGCTGTACGCCAGCGCTGAACGTACCATCATCTGTTATGGCATGGGAATTACCCAGCACCAGTACGGCACTCAGAACGTGCAGCAAATCGCTAACCTGCTGCTGATGCGCGGCAATATCGGCAAGCCGGGTGCAGGTATCTGTCCGTTACGCGGTCACTCCAATGTGCAGGGCGATCGCACAGTGGGCATCACAGAGATCCCGCCGCAGTCGCTGCTGGATGGCATAGAGAGGGTGTTTGGTTTCCGCCCGCCGCAGAAGCATGGTCACGGGGCCATTGAAGCAATAAAGGCGATGCGCGACGGCAAAGCCAAAGCGTTGCTGTGTCTGGGCGGCAACCTGGCGGAAGCGATTTCCGATCCACAGGTCACGTTCCCGGCGATGCGCAATCTTGATCTGGTGGTACATATGGCGACCAAACTGAACCGCTCGCACCTGTTACTGGGTAAACATAATTATCTGCTGCCGGTGCTGGGCCGAACAGAGACCGATGTTCAGGCAACCGGCGCGCAGAGCGTCACCGTGGAAGATTCGATGTCGATGGTGCATGCCTCACGCGGTTCGCTGGATCCCGCCTCACCCCATCTGAAGTCTGAACCGGCGCTGGTCGCCTCACTGGCGAAGGCAACGCTGCCGGACAGCGTGATTGACTGGTCGGCCATGGCAGCCGATTACAGCCGCATCCGCGATGCCATTGAAGCGGTGTTCCCGGCGTTTGAAAACTTCAATGAGAGGATTAAGCATCCGGGTGGATTCCGGCTCTATAACGCCGCCTCAGAGCGCGTCTGGCTGACGCCATCTGGCCGTGCGCAGTTTAAAGTGATGCAGGGCATCAATGAAGATCCCCGGTCACTGAAGTGCCATGATCTGGTGCTCACTACCCTGCGCAGTCACGATCAGTACAATACCACGCTTTACGGGCTGAATGACCGCTATCGTGGCGTGACAGGCCGCCGTGATGTGCTGTTTATCAATGCAGAAGAGGCGGAGAAGCGACAGCTGCGTGTCGGTGATCGTGTCGATCTGATGGCGCTGGACCCGGATGGCAATCCCACCTCGCGGCAGATGAAAAACCTGACCATCGTGATTATTGATATGGCCCCAGGTTCGGTGGGCGCTTACTACCCGGAGGCCAATGTGATGGTTCCGCTCGACAGCCACGATACCAAAAGCGGCATTCCCGCCTATAAAAGCATTCCGATATCCATGAAACGTGTAACTGACGAGACCCGGACGACCTCAGGCGTTTTACGCTAGTCAGGCGTCTCAATACGTGAATGTTGCCAGCGTGGCCGGTGCTCCGGTCACGCTGTTTTCATTGTTGCGCCCTGAAGTTTTATCGATCCTCTCTGCCTGCTTTACCGCCTGTAAAGCACCCGACGTGAAGCAAGCCTGACGGTAACATCATATACACTACAGTCCTGAAAACGGCTCTATAAACGATTGACTCTTTTTTGCCTGCGCAGATGTTCAGCGCCCTACCGGAAAAATGCCATGTTTCACCTGATTTTCAGCTTACCCAGCTGGTATGTAATTGCGCGCGTCATTATTCCTTTGTCCCTGCCACTTGTCGTAAAGATTCTGCTCTCCGCTCTGGTGCTGCTGGCGTCACAATATCTTCTGGTGAGCCGTTTTACCTCGGGCGGGATCTTCTCCGCTGAAATGCCCCGCATCATCATCATTCTGTTTAACTGGGCGTACAGCACCGTGCTGCTGCTGGCGCTGCTTCAGATGCTGATGGATGCGGTTATGCTGATTGCCCTGCTGTTGCGTCATCCGCTGGAGCTGGTTCCCGGTGTTCGCTATCTGGCCGTTGTGCTGGCGATGGGACTGGCTGCCTTTGGCGTTCAGCAGGCGATACGCGTGCCGCCGGTCAAAGAGGTGACTCTTGCGCTGCCCAACCTGCCCGCTGAATTCGATGGCTATCAGCTGCTGCAGCTGACCGACCTGCATATCACCCGGTTGTTTAATGCGGCCTGGACCGCCGCAATGGTTGAACGGGCAATGTCTCTCAAAGCCGATCTGATTGTGGTCACGGGCGATGTGATCGATGGCAACCTGGCGCATCGGCGGCAGGACGTTGCGCCGCTGCGCGGGCTCGCAGCGCCTGACGGCGTATGGGCTATCACCGGCAACCATGAATATTTCTTCCATCAGGCAATCTGGACGGCGCATCTGGCCTCACTGGGTCTGCAACCTCTGCTCAACAGCCATACCGTGATCCAGCGCGGAACCGCAAAGCTGGTGATTGCCGGCCTGCCGGACGCCTCCGCACCCGGCAGAAACGCGGTCGGCCCGGATCTGGCCCGCGCGCTGGAACAGGCACCTGAAAACGCGCCGGTAATCCTGCTGGATCACCAGCCACGCAATGCACGCCAGAACGCAGCGCAGGGCGTGGATGTGCAGCTCTCAGGACATACGCATGGCGGCCTGATTATCGGGCTGGACAGGCTGTTTGCTAAACCCAACGCCGGGTTTGTTTCCGGGCTTTATCAGGTCGGCGGAATGCAGCTCTATGTGAATAACGGCACGGCACTCTGGCCAGGCATGGCGGTGAGGCTGGGTCGTCCCTCAGAACTCACCCGGATTACCCTTCGCCGCCAGCCGTAATCGCGTAACAAAATGGCGTCAGGAAAGTGCGGTTTTCGCAGGTGTGCATAAGATTGAGGGAGACAAAGGAGATCACCATGACGATGTTATGTACCGCCTGCGGAACAGCTTATCCCGCTCATTCCACTCATCAGCACTGTAAAATCTGTGATGATGAACGCCAGTACGTTCCAGCCGCCGGTCAGCGCTGGATCGCGTTTGATGAACTGCGCGCCAGCCACGCCAATAAGTGGACGGCTCACAGCGATGCGCTGTTAAGTCTTAAAACCGTGCCTGAGTTTGCCATCAACCAGCGCGCTTTTCTGCTGCGCACGCCGCACGGCAACGTGCTGTGGGACTGCATTGCCAACCTTGATGATGCCACCTATACGCTGATCGCGGCGCTGGGCGGCATTGATGCTATCGCCATTTCACATCCGCACTACTACACCACCATGCAGGAGTGGGCTGAAGCGTTTAATGCGCCCATTCATCTGCACGCCCGCGATCGTCAATGGATTGTGCGGAAGAGTCCGCATATCCAGTTATGGCAGGGCGAGTCGCTGACGCTGATGCCCTCTGTGACGCTGTTACGGCTGGGCGGTCATTTTCCCGGCGGCAGCGTGCTGCACTGGGACGAAGGTGATGGGATGATTCTGGCGGGTGATATTATCCAGGTCACGCCGGGTGCGCATGGCGTTTCGTTTATGTGGAGCTACCCGAATATGCTGCCGCTGTCAGCCGCTACGGTAGGCGACATACTGCATCGGCTCTCCGGCGTGACATTCGGGCAACTGTATGGCGCGTTTGAAGGGCAGGATATCCATCAGCAGGCAAAAGAGAAGGTGATGCGGTCGGGAGAGAAGTATCTGGCCTGTCTGCAGGATCATCAGGCGTAGCGCGGAATAAATGCTGAGAAGAGAACAGCCGCCCAAAGGCGGCTGTTTAACACCATTATGCAGTCTGGAACACCGCAACCATCGTACGTAACTGCCCTGCGCGCGCGGCGAGCTCATCAGCTGAGGAGGCCGACTCTTCTACCAGCACGGCGTTCTGCTGCGTCACCTGATCCATCTGGTTCACCGCAATATTGACCTGCGAGATACCACTGCTCTGCTCTTCGGATGAAGAAGTGATGTCGCGCATCAGCTGAGAGGTCTGTTCAATGGCGCTGACGCTCTGTTTCACCTTATCGCCTGCGTTCTGCGCCATGGCGATCCCTTCCTGCGCGTGGCCGACCGACTGCTCAATCAGACCCTTGATCTCTTTAGCTGCACTGGCTGAACGTTGTGCCAGTGCCCGCACTTCCGACGCGACGACCGCAAAACCTTTACCCTGCTCACCGGCGCGTGCCGCTTCAACGGCTGCATTCAGTGCCAGAATGTTGGTCTGGAAGGCGATACTGTCGATCACCGAGGTAATCTCTTCAATTTTACCTGAGCTGCCACGAATTTTGTGCATGGTCTCCATCACCGAATCCATTGCTGCACCACTGGAGAGTGCAGCCTGCGTGGCAGATTCTGCACGGGCAGAGGCAAAGCGCGTGTTATCCGCGTTCTGCTGAATGATTGCCGCCAGCTGCTCCATGCTGGCAGCCGTTTCAGCCAGTGAAGCCGCCTGTTGCTCGGTGCGCGACGACAGATCGCCATTGCCACGGGCAATCTCTTCTGAGGAGTAGGCGATGGTAGCCGCGTTACCTTTGATATCCGACACCAGTTGAGCAAGACGCTGCTGCATCCGCCTCAGTGCATTCAGCAGCTCAGCCATCTCATTGCTGCCGGAAACAGTCAGCTGTGCCGTCAGATCACCTGCCGCGACGCGGCTGGCAACTTCGACCGCTTCTTTAACCGGCCGGGTCACTGAACGGGTGATCATGACGGCCAGCAGAATGGCCAGCAGCGCGACGGCAAACAGACCTGCCAGTAACAGATACTGCGCATAGCGGCGTTCCTGGATCTGCGTCTGCATCATTCCTTCCAGACGATGGCTGGTTTGTTCACCCAGCTCGCCGTAACGGTTAATCGCCTGGGTAAAGACCCGCACATAGTCAACCGGCGTCACGCTGGCGTGACCGCTGACAAAGACACTATCAGCCAGATTCAGTGCACTCAGCGCCTGCTGGTTCGCATCCTGTGCCAGATTGCCAAAGGTGGTTTTAAGATCTGGCTCAATGGAAAATACTTTATCCATGTTGCCGCTAAACTGTCTCAGCGCCGTTTTGCCATAATCAAGCTGAAATGCCATGCGGCTGCGATCGGCATCCGACACATTCCCACCCGCAATCAGCGACGTGCCGCTAGCACGAATCTGTCCCAGCGTTTCAGTCAGTTGCGGCAGGCGACTAAAGATACTGACAATCAGCTGGTAGGTATTCAGATCGGCATCCAGCGATAGCTGATAGAAATCAAGTACATCCTGGTTCGTATCGAGTAGCACCTGAATCAGCTGAGCATGTCGCGTCAGGCTGGTTGCCAGGGTCAGTTTGCCCGCGTTAATATCGTTCTGCAGCTGGCTCCACTCCTGATTAACCCGCTCCAGCCGTTTCAGCGGCTGCGCCTGCTCATTATTCTGACGTAATTCGTCAGCAATCGTCTGAGATAAGCGATTAACCTCACTGACCAACGCCATACGTGGCGCGTTATCTGGTTTGTTCAGCGAGATAGCGATCGCACTTTCCGCACGGTGCCGCTGCAGCAGGTTCAGCAACTTGAGCACCTTTCTTTCGACCGGTATACCGGTCAGTTCCACATTCTTTGTATCAATAAGCTGGTTGCCCGTCTGAATAAACAGAAAGGTGGGTAAAATAAACAGCACCAGCGCAAAGGATCCGAGTAACAGGAATTTCGCTGGCAAATTAATCCGGTCGAGTATTTTTTTCATTCTTTTCCGCTCTGATGTGTGAGACGTGCAGGTGTGTAGCGCACGAAATAGCTTTCGTAATATTATTTTTACCGTTTCTTTGACATAGCCAGAGATGCCTCATGCAGCACAATGTCGCTATGAAGAAAGGATTTTCGTATAAAAATCAGAAGTACATATAACACGGAAGGGAGTATAGATTGCGCTGCGTTATTTTACAGTGAATAAAATGACAATATTTACTTCAATATTCACCTAAGCCAAACTTAAAAAATACCCTTAAAAATCATAAAATTGAAATAAAAACACCTGGCAAAAATCATTAAGCCACAAGCCTGACTTCAGCGTTATTGTTTTGAAGATAAAGAAATTCAAGTTGCGTCATGAATAGCCGATAACTGACATCCTGCCTGTATCTGACTCATTATCACCAGACTATCAAACAAATATCTACGCCCGGCAAATTCTAATTTAAACCTTATAACCCTAAAGAGTTACCTGCACTTTTATAATGAAATCGATTTCATTTTATATTTATTTCAGAAAAAGTCGTTTATTTATTCTGATTAATGATAAAAAAAAGCCCCCACATTGTGGAGGCCCTTAAGTTACTGCTCAACCATTAAAAACTTTCCCAGTTCGCCTTAGTCAGGTCGATGGTCTGCTGCTCAGGCTGCTTTGTGTGTAATACCGGACGCCGTACTGCAGCGGTCTGCTGCGACTGCACTGCACGGTGATTGCTTTCCAGCTTAAAGGTCGCCACCAGTCCCGACAGCGTTTCTGCCTGCTCCTGCAGCGACTTAGAGGCGGATGAGGCCTCTTCCACCAGTGAGGCGTTCTGTTGCGTCACTTCATCCATCTGACCAATGGCCTGATGAACCTGTTCAATGCCTTTACTCTGCTCAGAGGTAGCCGCCGCAATCTCATTGACCAGATCGGCCACCTGCTGAATCGCCTGACGGACATTTTCACTGTTAGATCCAACGCCGCTGGCCTGCTCTAAACCGTGTTCGACCTGTGAAACCGATGTTGAGATAAGATCCTTAATTTCACGGGCGGCAGAAGAGGAGCGCTGCGCCAGATTACGCACTTCAGAGGCAACAACAGCGAAGCCGCGACCATGCTCGCCCGCACGCGCTGCCTCGACTGCCGCATTCAGCGCCAGAATATTGGTCTGAAACGCGATGCCTTCAATCAGTCCGGTAATTTCAGAGATTTTGGCAGAGCTGGCGCGGATTTCATCCATGGTACTGAGCATCTGCTTCACCGCCGTCCCATTCTGGATTGACATGTGATTCGCGTTATTTGCCAGGCTGCTGGCCTGTTGCGCACCCTCTGAGTTCTGTCGCACCGTTTCGCTCAGTGTCGCCATGCTGGCTGAGGTTTGCTCCAGTGAAGCCGCCTGTTCTTCCGTGCGTGCAGAGAGATCTTCGTTGCCCGCCGCTATCTGCGTTGATCCGGTACTCACCGATTGCGCGGCGTGACTGACGGAAAGCAACGTGCCGGAGACGCGTGCCAGTAGCTGATTAAATGCCATCGCCGTTTTGCCGATCTCATCCTTACTGCGGACCTCCGCGGTATGAGTCAGGTCGAGGGTATGACTCACCTGCGTCATGGTATTGACCATGCCTGAGAGGCTCTTTTTGATGCCGAGAATCACCTTAGTGGAGAAACCGGCCAGTATCAGAATAAGCAGCAGCGATCCGCCAGACATCGCCCACAGGGTCTGGCTATAAACGCGCTTGTTCTCCGCCCTGAGCTGTTCGCCAATATCGATATTCAGCTGAATCTGACGAGTGAAATCTGCTTCCATCTTACGGGATGCGGCACCAATACCGCCCTCACTCTGCAATAACGGCAGCGTGACCGCATCATTATGGGCGCGTGACGCGGCAAGAAATGCCGGCAATGCGCTGCGGACCGCATCCAGATTTTTATAGGCCTGTTCTGTCATCGCCTTATCTTCATCGCTGGAGATGTCGTTAGCCATGTAGTAATCATTGAGCGACTTAATCTGCGTAAGCAGATTATCAATGCGCTCTTCCGCAGCAGGGAATTTTGCCGCATCGCTGGTGCTGTGGTGGCGATAAAGCGCAATACCCAACTGATTGGTCACGCTGATCGATTTATTGAGATCGCGAATGCTGGGTATTGCGTTCATCTGTACATATTCAAAGCGGGATTGAAAGCCCGAAATCACTGATAAAGAGATAATCACCAGCGCAATCAGTGACATTGCAAGCAGTGAGAAAATCAATACCAGACGTTGTGTAATAGTCATACTTGCCCCCGGCAAAAAAAGAATAATCTGGACATAATTTAAAGTTGGATCGTTCTTATCGGCTCTTGTCTGCAGGGCTTTAATTAAGCATGGCGAATATATTTTTTTATTTTTCCTTGCGAAAGGTACAGAGTGAACTAGCCAGAACACTACTCTGCCATTTATTCATTTTTATTTTGACACACCTTTTTACATCTCATCATCTGAGATAAATTTGCCACATCTCCTGTCAGAAGATTTCCACTGCCGGATGGCCACAATGACGCGGAAGCAGGCATTCATTTGGATCTGATAATTAGCCCGCTAATTCAACAGCGATGCTGACGATAATTGTTAAGGAGAAGGCGATTTAAATTCGTGGGATACCGTCGCAGACGCAGCAAAGGCAGGGCTTGTAAAGCTGAAGAGCTGAAGGGGTGAAAAACCAGCATGATAGTCTGTCATCAGATTTTCTGATAAAAGGATGACTGGCTACCTGTCAGATAACAGGCGACGGTAGGAGATTTTAGCCTTTTGTGTCAGGGCCAGATTAAATCAGTGAAATCGCTGGCGGAATGCTGAATCTGGTCTATGCTCACTGGCCCGACCAGGCTTTAGTCTGTTGGGTAGCAATAACGCTTAAAATAAAAAAAGGTAGTCGTCATGGATTTAGCCACATTTGAAACCAGAACCGGTCTTTGGCCACACATGCAGTTTACGGATGTTGAATATGAAGTGTGCAGCGCAGGTGTAGAGATCTATGCCATTGATGTCAGTCGTCAGACCAAGAGCAAGCTATTTATCTGTCGTGTCACCAACGAGCAGCAGGCAGCGTCGCTAACGGCACAGTTCAAAGAGTGGTTGCCGAAGTTAAAGCTTAAAAAACGCAAAGTCGCATTGAATCTGGCGCGCATGGCGTGCGAGAAGAGCTTCCCCGCGAATCCTAAATTCCAGGATCGGTCTGACATGCGTCGGAACACATCCAGGCTCTGATGCCTGCTTCAGCCTGCACCTGTTACAGCGGGCAGGCTGAAACGCTTTCTTATCCTGTCTGCGCTGCGGCACGTTTTAATCACGCGCCGCAGGCACCTGGAACAGCCGACATTCTCCGGGCTCAATTGAGATATCACTGAAAGTCGTGATATGCATCTCTATCCAGGTATTCGCGGCCCGAAGCGTGTGAGGTGATTTGCGTTGTTCCAGTTCAGCCACAAAATCCCGGGTACTCACTGTGCACTGACCGGTATCATCCCGCCTCATCGCCTCTCTGAATGCTGACCAGACCTCATCATCCTGTGACATCTTATTTACCCCACACCTGCTCTCAACCGACAAGATACTGTATAGATAAACAGTACAATTATTCTCTTAAACGGTCAAGTCTGCTCTGTGTACCTGTCTCAGATCGCTAAGCAATGGCTTAATTGTGGCCATTTTTAGCAGCAGCAGCAGGCGAAACAGGACTTTAATCCTAATCTTAGAAATCGTTTTCATATCTGATTAAGGTATTGATTTAAATAGCCATTGAATATTGTTAGCTTTTTAATTGTTTGATATCTAATTAAAAAAAGAGTTAACCGTAGCGGCATAAACATCGTTTTTGCCCTATCTTTGAATGGCTCTGTAATGAAATCCACTTCTTTTACAGAGTGATCTGACTCCTACCCTTGCCCCCTTTTACAGGGGGCACTTTTTTCAGATAAGGCAGATATCAACATCTGATTGTCTCTGCAGACCGACAACGTTCATGCGTTGCTGACTACTGTGCTGATGACGTTAAGGGAGTGTCTGGAAAAGTGGTTGATTTGTAACCTGATAATTCATTGGTTGTGCTGACATCGCCTGAAGCCTGAAACAGTGGATTGAATCTCAAAACAATTTTCCGAAATAGCAAATAAACGGATTTTTACCCGCTTAAAAGCCTCGCCAGAATGACGTGGTAAGGAGAATAAAAAGTGCGTAATAATCTGGCAATATCAGATTGACCAGCGCCTCACCAGGGAAGCTGTAACGTTATAATAATGCGCTATATCTGCTGTTCGCCCCCGATTTTATGGGGGTTTTTCTTTTCCCTTCATTTCTATGCCCGGTTATTGCCGCACTGCGATCTGATGTCCTGATTGTCGAATCCTTTAGTACTACCTGAATCTACGATTAAATTAATGCTGCAAATATAACGGCATAATGGTCGTAGTTGTGCCCTTAACCAGCAATATTTCTGTGATATGTTTAATCAGTAACTTTCTGCCACGTGAGTCTGATTATGCTCTCCACCCTTATTTACCGTAGCCAGCTTGCGGGTTCTGTCTCGCCAGAGAGATTGAAAGCGCTGGTGGAGCGCGCCAGTATCAAAAATGCTGAGGCTGAAGTCACCGGGATACTGCTCTATGACGGACAGCACTTTTTTCAGGTGCTGGAGGGTAGCGTCGACAACGTTCACACGGTTTTCCAGCGTATCAGTCAGGATGAGCGGCATTTTAACCTGATTGAGCTGATGCGGGATTACGCCCCTGCGCGTCGCTTCGGTCATGCCGGTATGGCCTTATTTGATTTACGTGATTATCAGAAACACACCGTAGTGGATGCCCTGCTTAAGCGGGTTACCCTGAGTGATGAACGGATCAGAGATGACCGGGTGGTGAAGTTCCTGCGTTCTTTCGTCGAGGGGCGGGATAAAGAGACGTTTATCAAAATTGATCCTGCCAGTCAGTGGACGCTGACAACACCCGTCACCTCCGAATCTCAGCCAGCCTGGCAACCGGCACCGGGTCAGCGTTGTGAATTTGCGCTACAGCCTATCGTGGATACAGCGAATCGCCGGATTGTCTCCTGTGAAGCCTTGATACGAGGTCAGCACGGCGCATCACCCGCTGATTACTTTTCACAGTTGCCAGAAAGCGAGCGTTATCAGGGCGATCTGCACTCTAAAACCTACGCTTTCCAGCTGGCCAGACATCTGGGGTTGCGCGAGCAAACGCTCTCCGTCAACCTGCTGCCCATGTCGCTGGTGGTCATTGACGACGCTGTTGAACATCTTATCCAGCAGATCAGGCAGCAGGGATTGCGACCAGAGCAGGTGGTGGTTGAAGTGACCGAAGATGAGATCATCTCGCGCTTCGACGCATTCCAGTTTGCTGTCCAGCAGCTGAAAGCGGCCGGGATCAGCCTGGCGCTCGATGATTTTGGCGCCGGTTTCGCTGGCCTGTCGCTGTTAGCCGATTTCCAGCCCGACAAAGTGAAAATCGATCGCAAGCTGATCACCGATATCCACCGCAGTGGCCCGCGTCAGGCGATTGTGATGGCCATCATTAAATGCTGTCAGGCGCTGGAAATTACGGTTATTGCGGAAGGGGTTGAAAAAATTGAAGAGTGGCTCTGGCTGGAAGCTGCCGGGGTGCGCTATTACCAGGGCTTTCTGTTTGCCCGTCCAGCCCTCAATGCCCTGCCTGCAGTAAGCTGGCCAGCACGACGCCCGAAATAGACCCCGCCGTGATAATCCCCTTTCCTTCCCTTTTGCCCATAATTTGATGCGGCTCACACCGCTTCGCTGCAAAAGGCAAAAGCTGTGCCATGCTTGATTCATCTGACAGCCTTCAGGCAACACAGATATTCATCAGGTCACTGGACAACAACCGGAAATGGGAGAGTCACCATGAACGAAGATCGCATTGGCGGTAACTGGAAGCAGTTCAAAGGTAAAGTTAAGGAAAAATGGGGTGATCTTACGGATGATGATATGACCGTTGTAGAAGGGAAGCGCGATCAGCTGGTCGGTAAAATTCAGGAACGCTACGGCTACGAGAAAGATCGTGCCGAAAAAGAAGTGAAAGAGTGGGAAGATTCCAACAAGTACCACTGGTAACGCGTTCTTAATCGCCGGGCGTCTCTGCGTCCGGCATCTGCTCTGTACCCCTGTTTAATCCCCCTCACCCACTGCCCTCTCTGCACCCGATACACCGGCAGATTATGGAAATGATTGTTTCTTTATTTATTCCTGACGCGCATACTGCGTCATCTTCCCTGTTCATGGGATCTCAATGCCTTCCGGATATCAATTATGCCTCAGCACTCTACCGACACCGTATGTGGTCTCGTCGGTGTTCTTCCTGAAACTCTGCGCCGCTGGCGCCGTGCCGGGCTGATAACGCCGCCTGGCCCTGCTGGTTACTCAGATAATCAGCTTACGCGTGCGCTCTGTGTGCGTGAAATGACCTCAGGGGGCCATACGCTCTTTGATATCCATACTGCATTTAACTGGCCCAGCGTTACGCTGCCTGGCGGCTGGGCCTGTCGGGAAGAGGATATGTTGCATCTGCTGGCGCATAATACGGACGCAGATGTTGATCGCGAACTACAGATGATGAATACCGACTATTGTGGTGATGATTATGTTAATCGCTACCTGCGGCCGCTCAACCTCTGGCTGCGCACTGACCTCAGCGAAGGTGCGGCGCGGCGCCAGCAGCGCTTTCATTCAGCGGTAGTCAGTCAGTGGGAGCGCCTGGCGCTGGCCTCACAACGACGCAGCACCGTACCGCTGTTTCTTGAAGCAGTCAGTGTCACAGATGAAACCGAGATCTGGATGGAAGCGATACGGCTTAACGGACAGGGCTTTCGGGTTGAAGTTGCAGCAGATGCGTCAGGTATCCCCGCCGTGGCGCAACGCCGCTTTGAGCATCATCTGATGTGGTGTGGTGATGGTATCAGTGCATCGATGAAGGCTGCATTTCACTCCAGTCTTGAGGCGGGTGAACCGATCATGCTGACCGGAACGAATACCGGCTTACCGTCGCAAATCAGCCTTATGGCAGCCAGCGCCTGAACTCTTTTGACTTTCTTACCTGCCAGTGAATAAAAAGGCGGAAACAGCCTGTGCCGTTTCCGCCCTGTTCATGTTACTGATGTTCAAGAGTTCGCTGACCGCCGATCGCAATCGGGATACGGCGCGGTTTCTCGCTCTCCGGTATTTCCTGGATCAGATCAATGCTAAGCAGACCTTCCGCCAGGCTGGCTCCGGTGACCTTCATGTGCTCTGGAATGGAAAAGCTCAGCTGGAAATCGTGTCGGGAAATGCCGCGGTGGATCCAGCTGGTGTTCTCTTCCCGGGCCTCGCCAGACGCTTCCTGTGACGGTTTCTCTCTGTGACCGGCCACTGAAAGCCGTCCGCCTCGTAACTCGATCTCCAGTTCATGCTCTTTCCAGCCAGGTACACTGACGGTCAACGCATAGCGATTATCCTCTACCCGTTGCAGATCGTAAGCGGGAACCGACGTTACCGGGCTGTCGCCAGTAAGCTGACTGAACAATTTATCGATGCGGTTAAAGCGGTCTGAAAAGACTGAATCAGCCAGCGAAGGGAACACTGAAAATTGTTGTACTGACATGGTGATAATCTCCTGAACAGGTTCATCCAAAAGTTCATCTGATCGGGCTCATATTTCCGATCATCTCTATAAATAGGGATCAGTAGTCAGTTTTCAAGTTGGTAAATATAATTTTTTTACCGTTATCAGACAGCCGGTTACCACAGAAATAAATTTCAGGGTATTAACACAGCCGTTACTTTTTGCTCTGAGGTGCAAGAGCAAAATGGGGATGACAGCCAGCCAGTAATAACAGCAACTCATATTCTCCCTGACTTAATAGTGTCGGGTTACCTGCGGCTTCTTTGGTTTGCCAGACGCGCAGGCTAAGGTCAAAACGCTCAGCAGCGCTCTGCTGTGAGAGCCCGGCGGCAAGACGAAGTTCACGCACATTACTCTGGACGACCACAGGCGGCCTGGGGGGACGATTCACCAAACAAAGACTCCTTCAACATGATTAAACCGCAAAGGCACAGTGCTTCGCCATCAATAAAAGCGAAGCGACCTGAGAGCGGCCATAACGAAAAGACCACAGAATAATTGACTATTTTAAATAAATGTCAAATTTCAGGTTTAAAAATCATGCATGCTTTTTTATAAGCGAAGCGGCATATTTCGCCCTGACGGAGACTTTTCTATTTCCATAGAGTGCTTTATTCCTCCTGCCAGGAATTATCCTGTTATTTGCCTTAAGGGCCATTCAGGGATTAATCCGCTACCTCAAGCGCCCTTTCTTCATCAGGATAGAGGTATAGCCTGAGGGTCATGTTCAGGCAGCATCATTGAAAAAGAGGAGGATAATGAATGAAAAATCCTATCCAGCGTCGCTCGCCCGACGATCTGTCGCAGGTGGAAATTCGTGAACAGTGGCAAATCACCTACTGGACCCAGGAACTGAGGACAACACAGGAAAGGCTGACACGCGCGATCCGCGAGCGAGGGCCGCGGACCGAACAGGTTCGTGACTGGCTGGAGCAAAACCCGCCGCCACGTCGTCCGACACAATTCACACACGGCATGAAAGGTTAAACTGATTACTGTCTGAAGCGACACGTTACTGGCAGTCTTGCGGTGGATTGACCTATAGCAGTCAGGAGTACACTGACAGGTCATATCTGCCGGTCTTCATTTTTTCAGGCTTTTACCTGTATTTTTAATAGGTTATCTTCCTGAGCAACCAGCGGATAGCGATCCGTCTCTGGCTGCAGACCTGTTTAATTGTAAAACTGACTTAGAAATAACATTAACCACCCTGAATGCTTATTCATCTCCTGACGGAAAATAAACATTAACAACCGTAAAAACCCTCTCCTGGCTATATAAAATGTACAAATGTAAATAATCAGGCGCATCTTCGATTAAATTTTCGAATCGTAACAACCCCTTTAATGCGTTAAAGAAAATATTAAGAGACACCCGCTGCATAGTCCCTTATTATCCAGTTGAAAATAAAAAATCACGCCATAATTCCTGCCGCCCGAATCACATTTCGCTCCGGACAGTTTTCTTTTTTCGCTCCGTAATCAGCCGGTGCGGGGGTTCTACACACATGTTAAACAATTTAAACGGCGACAATGAGCGCCGCAGCCGCGCCTTACAGGCGTTGCGCGACCCTGATGAAAGCCGCGATGAAGTTCTCCGGAAGTTTGTCCGGCTAGCCAGTCAGGCCCTGGGTATCCCGGGCAGCTTTATATCGGTGCTGGATGATGAGTTCCAGACCGTTCGGGCATCACACAATTTTGAACTGCAACGCTCAACGCGTGCGGATTCACTTTGTCGACACGTGGTTGATAGCGACAGTGCGGTGATCGTCCCTGATACTTATTACGATGCGCGTTTTGTCACGCATCCCCTGATCACTGGCTCACCCTTTATCCGCTTTTATGTCGGTGTGCCACTGAAAACACGCGATGGCATTATTCTGGGCACACTATGTGTGACCGACACCGAGCCGCATGCGTTTCCCAGTGACCAGGTGACGACCTTAACGCTGCTCTCTACGCTGGTAATGTCCTTTCTTGAAGCCTGGCACTCGGCGGGTTTTACCGATCCGGTGACCGGGCTGCCTAACCGTCAGCGCCTGATACGTGATTTGCAATATCTTGCCGTTGCCGGCGATACCACGCCACGCCGTCTGGTTCTGATTGATTGCATCGATATGTCGCGCGCTTATGAACTGGCCCGCACCATGGGAATGAGCCCGGTTGAGAGCCTGCTGAAAGATATGGCCACTCTGCTGCCGCTGCGCCTGCGTCCGGCGGTTGGGGAGATGATCTATACGGTGGCCACCGGCCGCTTTGCTATCCTGACCCGAGCGGATAGCCGACTCAGTGCCGCGTGGGTAGCCGGTCGTCTGGAAGGTATCAGTGCGGACATGGATGAAGGTCTGTCGGTCGCGCTGACTCCCCATACCGGTGAGGCTGACTTTGTCGCTGGCAGCATGCCAGCATCTGAAATATTAGGCCGTGCGGTCAGTGCGTTGCATGAAGCGGTCGGCCGCGGACTGCCCTCTCAGCGCTTTGACGCTGAGGCTGAAACGCAGCGTTCAGAAGATTTCCTGCTGATGACCGATCTTAAAACGGCATTACGCGAGAACACCGGGCTATATATGGTCTATCAGCCGAAAATTTGCCTGCAAAGTGGTAAACCCGTGGGTCTGGAAGCGCTTATCCGCTGGCAACATCCCAGCCGGGGCGAGCTTTCACCTGCCGCCTTTATCCCGCTGGCTGAGCAGACCGATCTGCTCTCTGTGCTGACAGCCTGGATTATCGATCGGGCGGTTGAGCGCCTTAGCCGGCTGAGGAATAACTGCATCCAGCTGCCGCTAACGATAAACGTCAGCGTACGTGACTTTGCGCGCGAGGGGTTCGCTTCAGCGCTGGAAAGTAAGATGGTCAAATCTAAGCTCCCGACCTCTCTGCTGGGAATCGAATGTCTGGAAACCGAACGTATCCTTGAAAGCCCGACCGCCCTGCGCGGGCTGGAGATGCTCAGAGCACGAGGATTCACTATTTCACTCGATGATTTCGGTTCCGGCTACAGCAATATCAGTTATCTGCGTCGCATGCCGCTTGATGTGATTAAGCTGGATCGTTCCCTGATCAGTGAGCTTTCCTCTGACACGGCTTCACGCATCATTGCACGCAGCATCATCGCCATGCTTAAAGAGCTGGATTATACCGTGGTGGCAGAAGGGGTTGAGTGTCCGGATGCAGTAACATCCCTGACCGAGTATGGCTGCGATCAGGCTCAGGGCTATTTCTATTCGAAGCCGTTGAACGAAGAAGCATTGGATCACTGGCTGCACTGGAAGCTGCGTGGCGAGTGTCATTAATCTGGAGCTGGCGCAATCTGATATCAGATTGCGTTTTCAGCGATCTGAACGATCTCTGATATCCCCCCATGGTAATAATTCAAAATATTTGATCAATATCAGCAAAAGTTAGCTATATCAGTCTGGCGAGATCGCGCCTATCATTCATTCCATCGAGGCAAAACGCCTCTCCCTGACTGAAATACGCTAAGGAATTGACCATGAAATCCATCAAAAACTTCGTTGCTGTTACCGCACTCTCTCTGATTTCATTCGGTAGTTTTGCCCAGACTATTACCGCTACCGCGTCTACCCTGGATGCTGCTGAAGCGAAAGTCGCGGCACAGGCCAAAGATGCAGGCGCATCCTATAAAATTACCGGCGCACGCGTTGATAATCGTGCTTATGTCTCTGCTGAACTGATCAAATAACATTTACCCCTTCAATACGATGAGGCTGCCACTACGGCGGCCTTTTTTATTATGCAGGAAGCATAGTTCGTCTGCTCAGGTTCAGCGTCTCTGATCCCATTACGATTGTTGGAACCGTGCCCCACAATTTGCCGTTTCGCTTATTGTCACCTGCCGTGGTGCAGTCTGTGCGACAGTGAATAAGGAGAGATGAAACATTTTTTGAACAATGCTAGCGTGTGCGCAACAATCTTATAAAACGGAGCTGCACATGCTGACTACCATAATATACCGCAGCCATATTTCAGATGACTTTCCCATCAGAACCCTGCCCGCAATGGTCGACAACGCCAGCAAAATAAATGCGGCTCACGACGTGACCGGCATATTATTATTTAACGGTACCCATTTTTTTCAATTGCTTGAGGGTCCGGAAGCGGGCATTCAGGCAGTCTATCAGAGAATTTGTGCAGATCGACGGCACCACAATGTGGTGGAGCTGATGCGCGACTATGCGCCTTACCGCCGCTTTGGTAATGCGGGCATGGCACTCTTTGACCTGCGTGAACACGATCGCTCATCGCTCCTGCAGGCCGTGCTGGATAAAGGGACGTCAAAATATCGTCTGACCTATGATGATCGGGCACTGCAATTCCTGCGCACGTTTGTAGAGTCTCGTGAGAAAGAGAACTACTACGAGGTCCTCCCGCCGGGTTACTGGGAGTTTATTTCTGAGCACAATGATGTGCCGGACTCCCGTCCGGAGACAGAAGGCGTCAGCTTCCGCCCGGTGGTGGATCCCCTCGCTCGTCAGGTCACAGCGATTGAAGCGACCACTCTGCGACCTGCTCCCAACGACGACACCTCAGGCGATCAGCTTTATGTTAACGATCTGGAAACCGTGAAAAAGACGTTTTCCCATGCTGGCCTGGTCTGCCCGGACGGTATGACACTGTACGTCAGCCTGCTGCCTATGACGCTGGTGGTGATACCCAATGCCGTCGATCATATTGTGACCGCTATTCAGCAGGCGGGACTGGTTCCTGAGCAGATTGTAGTTGGCGTAAGTGAAACCGCAGTGATCTCGCAGCTGGAAGCGTTCGCTGAAGCCGTACGCGCGCTAAAAGCGGTCGGAATCAGTCTGTCGATCGACAATTTTGGTGACGGCTCCGCGGGATTGTCCTTGCTGACTCACATTCAGCCCGACCGCATTCGTATTGATGCCGGTATCACCCGCGATGTTCATCGCAGTGGGCCAAAGCAGGCGGTGGTTCAGGCGATTATTAAATGCTGTTCCGCGCTGGAAATTACCGTCATCGCAGCAGGGATCGTACAGGCAGAAGAGTGGATGTGGCTGGAGGCTGCAGGTGTGATCAACTTCCAGGGCACGCTGTTCGCAGCCGCAGGGCGCTATGAAGCACAATCCGTTGCCTGGCCGGAATACCGGGAGGCGATGTAACACTCTCTGTCCCAATGGTGATAAAGCGGTACGTCAGCGCGAGGCCGCTTTCTTCACCGATGTCCTGCAGAGCAGTATCAAAGCCGCAGCGGCCCCGCTAAACACCTCCCCTCCCCCGCGCCCCCATCGGACCCGTTCTTGTGACAGGGATAACGGCAGCGCCTTCCTGATGGTTCCGGCCATACCTTAATCTCTGTACTCATTCTGGCTTAGCTCTATTTGATAACCACTGTAGCGAGTAAAGTTACCTGTTTAACTCTTCCAGTAAGCAAATCAGTGGCGGATCCTTCTTTAGGATCAAACTTCATCGCCTATCCACTGTAGCGAGTAAAGTAACGATATTCAGGGTTCGGAAACCACTGTAGCGAGTAAGCAGAGCAAGTAAATCGTCATCCGTCCTTCTAAATTGCAGCGCGAAGGCGCATTAGCCTTTGTTTCAGGTACTCCAGGTACGGTTTCATTCAGTCATAACCACTATAGCGAGTAAAAAACCGATCTCCCTCTCAACAATGAATTTTGACCCTTGATTGCAGAATCCGCCCTGTGTGGGTCCTCGCAAAGGTACTTTTATGAATGCAGCTAAGCTCTTTAACTGCAAAAATCTGAAGCACGGCACACCGTTTAACGGCTGTGGCGAGTAACCATTTTTAGGTGTGGGAATTTGGCAATTTAACAGGAAGTCTTTTACTGACAGTGCAATAAATGATAGTGAGTGCTTACTCTATTTAAGGTAACCACTATATCGAGCATAGGCCAGTGACAATAACAACCACTATAGCGAGTAAGCTCCTCATTTCTGCTCCCAATTAACAACCACTGTAGCGAGAATATCGCATTCATCAGCGCCAGTATCTGATCATTAACTGAACGCTTTAGCGATAAAACAACCTGATAACCACTGTAGCGAGTAGTTTACTCACCCTGGATGGACAAAACGGAGATGAAAAAGCGCGGTAACGGAGGAGATAACCACTATAGCGAGTAGAGTAATGACACCAATTCCCCTGCACAGCCTGCTTGAATACTTCATGACGGGCGTACTTTCTGTGCTGTGATCAGGTAAGTAACCACTATAGCGAGTGAACATTGGGTCTCATTCTGGCTATTACGCTTTTGAGGCCGCTCTTCCGGGAGAGACTAACCACTATAGAGAGTAAACACAGCACCGGGCTCAATTCAGGTCCTGCCGATGGAGAGTGATGAATAGCGCGATTAGCCCTGTTCAGACAGGCGTTACGTATGTTGCTGTCGTGCTGGTAACCACTATAGTGAGTAACGTTACTCGCTACAGTGGTTATTGCGTTTCAGCCCGGCGTTCCCGATAAGAGATTGAAAGCGGAGTAGCATGCTAGCAGAAAGCGTGTCATTGCTTCTTCTGCTTCCTGATTTTGTTCAGTAGCTCTTTTTCTTCACGCGAGACCATCACCAGCTCACTGCTATCCTCTTCAATCACCGGTTCAGGCAGGCTGACGTCAATTACGTCGGAATCAATATCAAGATCGTCAAACTCATCCATCTCATCATCGATCAGGCCTGACTTACTGAGCGGCAGTTCGGCCGGGCGCAGCTTAGGATGACGATAATGAACCCAGAAGTAGACTGATGAGCCACGTCGGGTTTCGGTGTAGTCGAGATAGCCGATCTCTTTTAACTGCTCCATGGCCTTTCTGACGGTGGCATTCTGGGTAATCACACGCGATGTCAGGTTAAGTCTTGCGCGCAGACGCGCCATAGATATCGGCGCAGGCTTCGGCGGAAGGCTTTCAATGAAGGTGTAGAGCGCCTGAGCAGACTCTTTGCGTGCCAGCTCATTGATGGCTTTAAGCTGCAGCAGAACCTTTCTGTCGAACTGATACAGCTCAAAGATCTTGGGATCGGCCTGCAGCGTTACCGTGTCCTTCTTGATGCTGTATTTCGCAGACTGCACCAGGTGCGTCGTGTAGTTCTCTCCGCCCTTGCTGGTAAAAGTCAGGGTGTTAGAGGCAATACGCGTCAGCGAAGCATCCAGACGGCTCCTGAGCTTCGAGGAGAGACGCACTGAGGGTATGCCGCATAGTTTGGCAAATTCAACGAAAGAGAGCGTTACCGTGTCTCCCAGACACTCATGCGTAGCGAATGCACGAATGATCCCGACCCAGGTTTTGAAATCATTATCCATATCCAAGCGGGCACCCAGAATCTTAATGTTGTCATAGCCTTCTGACCTGACCAGGGATAACTGTTTAAGATCCTGGGTCACATCCATGGCGTTCATCTGGTTTTTCTGACTGCGCGCTGTGGATTTTAACGTCGGAACAAATAAACCGAGTCGCATCAATGCTACCGGCTGGACGGTGTTGTTACTGTTGGGGGTAAGAGTAACAACTTCACCTGTACGTTTATCTGTTTCGCTAAACGCATCAGCTATGTTCAGGATATCTGGTTCTTTTCTTGGCATTAGGAAGATCCGTGATGTGAACAGGCGAGAGCCGCTGTTACTCGATACAGTGGATACTATCACTCACTACAGCGGTTAATCTACTTACCATAGTGGTTATTTCTCTCGATATAGTGGTTGTTTTACTCGTTATAGTGGTTAGCGACCCGGCTTTAACGTAGTCATACCGTGGCCTGAGGCGGTGCTGGGATCTTTAAGGAACTTAATAAGGATCTTAAATGGATCTGTTATTGGATCTATTCAGTGGATAACCTGAGAAAACTAACTGAAAAAGAGTCGAGCCACCGCCCTCCCCCTTTACTGGATCTCACTCTTTCATCGCAAGCACCCTGGAAGAAGCCGTCATCTACGCATAATCAGGGTTATGCACACCGATTCAGGCCAATTACTCGCTATAGTGGTTGTTGAGTACTCGCCAGCGCGGTTGCTTTTCTCGCTATAGTGGTTGTTATACTCGTTATAGTGGTTATTCTTCTCGCTACAGTGGTTACTGACCCCCTTCCAGGCCTTGTGTCACAAGGCTTCAGACGCTGCAGGGATCTGTTAAGGATCTCAATTTGATCTATTGAGGATCGACCAATTGGATCTGGCCTGTGGATAACGGGGATAAAACACACAAAACAAAGAATTAGCTGAGAGTCCCAGTCAGAAGTGATTTTCACCTTCAGTTCTGAATGTGCGGTTTATCAGAAGCACGACTGAGAAGGTCTTTTACTGCTAAAACGATCTAACGCTGATCATAGGTAAGACTGGAATGTTGCATACACCTATAACCATTAAATCTTTAGGGTTATAAGTTTAAATCAGGCCTCAGAAAATCGGTCAGTGAAAATACAGAAAACTCACCATGATGTTAATCGCCTATCTATTTGATAAATAATGGATTATTTTTTATTTTCATGATGAAAACACCATAAGATTCTTACTTTACGTAATATCTTTGTTTTGTCAGTACTCAGAATCTGTCAGACATACTAAAAAGGCACTTAAAATAACTTTCCCGGAAGAAGTTAATAAGGCACCAGTGAAGGAACAACAGGAAGAACAGGAAGAACAGGAAGAACGACAGTAAGAAAAATGCGTTCGGCATAATAACTTAAACTAATAAATAGGCTTAGCGTGAATGAAGTAATTTCAGGAATGTAAGAATGATATTAAGATGAAAAGATTGTATCGGGAGCTGAATCAAGCACAGTAGAGCGTTAATTCTGACTGTCCGGCATAGCTACATTATGGTGACTTGCCCCAATTAATATTGCTCTAAGCCTTGCCGCATTAAGCCTGTTCTCTACTCCTACTCCTACTCCTACTCATGCTCTTAAATCGGCAGTCTTAACTCTTCGATGATTTTGATTCGTGACATCACATAATGATGAAGGGAATTAAATCCCTCTCTTTTCTGGATTAAGCCTTGCAATAAAAACCCTATGCGGAAAACGCCTGACATTATGTTGACAGGCAGCAACACAGATTATGAACGATACATAATGACAAGGCATAAAAGGTATAGATTTGGAAGCAGTGATCTTAAGTTAGCAATGATAACGGTAACGATTACTTGCGCACTTTACCGTTATGCCTACTCCTTCAGGTTCAAAAGCACTGTAATAGCTTCTGAGTAAAACTCTACGTCAGCAGTAAATGTTGAGTGAAAGTGCATTAATCCTGGAAATTTTTCACCAGGCCATTTCACGCTTAATTAAATGATTTATAATAACTTTTATTGAATTTTCATGCTGAAAACACCATTAAAAAAACACGAAAACAATTTAACGAGCAACCTGCAGACTGGCAGATGATTTATCAGAATCGGAATGCACCGCTCCGAATCATTAGTCCTTAAAATATTCGTTTAATGTCGCCATTTTAAGTTATCTGTCTCAACCAGCCTGTAAGACAAAAAAGCAGAGCGATTCACTTTCCAGTGATTCACAAAAGTAATGCTGCTTGCATCTCACCATCGCGGAGAAAAAATCCAGGTTTTTGGCATTTTTCTAAAAAATTGGCAGATATGTGCTTTTTGTGTAGTATGCAAAAAACATTAACGCAGAGGGGCTTATGAAGCGTGATTATGGTGGAGTGCTGGAAATGGCCACACGTGCCAATTCCATGTTACATGGACTGAGTAACCATATTGAGCAGCAGCGTCAGGAATTTAACCAGACCGGTTTTTACCAGACCTTCTCCCGGAATGCTGTCGCCAACATGCCATTGCTGAGTAAGCATGCTGTTGTCGCCGCAATTGGTGATATGGAAGCAGCAGGTTATCAGTTTGGGAAAAAACAGACCGGCAGCACCTCACAATATGCCCTGACTATCCAGAATGTGGTCGACATCTATCAGCATCGTAAAGTACCGAAATATCGCGATCGGCACGATGGCCCCTTTGTCGTATTCGTTGTCAGCCTCAAAGGTGGTGTCTCAAAAACAGTGAGCACAGTCACGCTGGCCCACGGTATGCGTGCACATCCTTCTATGTTACATAATGACCTGCGTATTCTGGTTATCGACCTGGATCCACAGGCATCAAGCACGATGTTCCTGAGCCATACCAACAGTGTCGGTTCAGTTCTGGAGACGGCAGCGCAGGCGATGCTGAACGATCTGGATGCAGACCAGCTTCGTAAGCAATTCATTAAACCTACTGTCATGCCCGGCGTTGATGTGATCCCAGCTTCTATCGACGATGGTTTTGTTGCAAGCGACTGGGAAGAGCTGGTTGCTGAGCATCTGCCAGGCGTTGCGCCTTCGGAAGTATTACGGCGCAACGTGATTGATCGTCTGGCGGGTGACTACGATTTTATCTTCCTTGATACCGGACCTCACCTTGATTCATTCATGCTGAATGCAATTGCGGCCAGTGATGTATTGCTGACGCCGACACCTCCGGCACAGGTCGATTTCCACTCCACCATGAAGTATCTGACGCGTCTGCCGGAAATGCTGGAGCGTATTGAGTCCGAAGGCATTGAGCCACGGCTTAAAGCCAATATCGGCTTTATGTCCAAAATGACCTCTAAACACGATCATCTGACTTCGCAAAGCTATGCCCGGGAAGTGTTTACCAAATCGATGCTGGACTGCAGCCTGCCGCGGCTGGATGGATTTGAGCGCTGCGGTGAATCCTTTGATACGGTGATCAGTGCCAATCCCTCCTCTTATCCGGGCAGTGCGGACGCTCTGCGCAAAGCTAAATATGAAGCCGAGCAGTTCTCAAGGGCTGTGTTTGACCGCATTGAATATATCAGGAGTACCCTGTGAGCAAACCTATACAGCGCATCGGGCGCAAGTTTGGTGATTCTGCTATCGCAAACATGATCGACAGCAGCAGCCAGTCGCGCACATTTACGCTGAAGTCGGGCGCGAAGGCCACCTTTGTGCGCCAGCTAATCCTGCATGATGATATTGAAACCAGAACCAGCGTTGACCCAAAAATCAACGGACGTGACCAGAGCACGCTGACGCCGGAATCGCTTCAGGAGATCACCCGTACTATTACGCTGCAGCAATTTTTTCCGGCTATTGGTCGTGTCAACGGTGACCGGATTGAAATCATGGATGGTTCGCGCCGCCGCGCCGCATGCATTCTTTCCGGTGCCAGTCTGGAAGTACTGGTCACCGCTGATGAACTGAGCCTTAGTGATGCGCGTCAGCTGGCTGCGGACATTCAGACAGCAAAAGAGCATAACCTGCGTGAATTAGGCCTGCGCTTTATGCTGATGAACGAAAATGGCATGAGCAAAACAGAGATTGCTAAAGCAGAAGGCATCTCAAACGCAAAGGTCTCACGTGCGTTCCAGGCCGCAGCCGTACCCGCTGAATTTATTGAACTCTTTCCGGTCGTATCAGAGCTGACACTTCAGGATTACCAGCTACTGCTCGATGTCTGGGAAGAGGCGAAAGCGGAAGCGGTTGATGTCACCGCGCTGGTCAGCGATATTAAGCAAACGCTTAAAGCTGATGATTCCCTGCTAAGCGCCAATGCGGATGAGAAGAAGAGCGCGATTCTTAACGGCTTTAAAAGCGCCCGTCGTCAGTTAAAAAAACCTGCACCCGTCAGCAAGACGGTGACGGAAAAGCTGGCTACCTTTACCACAGCTAATACCTATGCGCGTCGTAAAACTAATGATGAGAAGCGGACTGTGCAGTATGAATTCAGCCGTCTGCCAAAAGAGATTGCTGAACAGATCGACGCGTCAATCAGACAGATACTCTCCACATTAAAATAATCCTCTTTACGTTTTTGATACCAGAACCGGCCTCTGTGCCGGTTTTTTAATTCTTTCCTCCACCGGCCTCCCGACAGTGCAATCCGCATCTTATCTCTTCGCCTGATAACGACTTCTGTTAATTACGCATCATTTCCGCAGGGTAATACTTGAACTCAGCACGGTTTATCGCTATAGCTAAAACGGTTTAGCTATCAGGTTTAATCAGAGGAGTTTTTTATGTCTGTACGCGTATGGTGCCTCGGGGATGCCGTGGTTGATTTGCTTCCCGAAATGCCGGGTCGCCTGATGCAGTGTCCGGGTGGGGCGCCCGCCAATGTCGCCGTTGGAGTTGCCCGTCTGCAGGGAAACAGCGCTTTTATCGGGCGGGTAGGGGATGATCCCTTTGGTGAGTTTATGCGGCAAACGCTCATTGAAGAGAAGGTTGATACCCGCTACATGATCGCTGATACGCAGCACCGCACTTCAACCGTGGTGGTCGGATTGGATGACCATGGCGAACGTTCCTTTACCTTTATGGTGAGGCCGAGTGCTGACCTGTTTCTTGAGGTGCAAGACCTGCCCGTATTCCGGCACGGGGAGTGGCTGCACTGCTGTTCGATTGCCTTATCAGCTGAACCTTCACGCACGGCGACCCTGACTGCCATGGAGCAGATCCGGGCAGCAGGCGGGCATGTCTGTTTCGATTTAAATCTGCGTCATGACCTCTGGCCCGATCCGGAACTGCTGCATGCGGTGGTGAACGAGGCGCTGAGCCATGCGGACGTGGTTAAACTGTCCGACGAGGAACTCAATTTTCTCTGTCCGGATCAGGAACCGGCTATCACCATGCCGCAGCTGGCAGTGCGATTCAGCATAAAATTATTGCTGGTCACGCGGGGCAGGGAAGGTGTGATCGCCTGCTATCAGGGCCAGCTATACCACTATGCTACTTCGCCCGTGGCCAGCATCGACACCACGGGCGCAGGTGATGCCTTCGTGGCCGGATTACTCTGGGGGCTGGCTAAGTCGGGTCTTCCTGCCGATGAATCGCAGCTGGCCATCTGCCTTACCAGTGCACAACGCTGCGGTGCACTGGCAACCACGGCTAAAGGGGCCATGACAGCACTTCCGCGGCTCCACCAGCTGGACGACCTGCCAGGCTGATTATCTTATTGCCCCTGTTTTGGGAGCTATCTCACAATCACTAAACCGGTTTAGCAATTTTCATTGCGCAGGGAAATTACCCGTGGCTATGATTTGCGCCTAAACCGGTTTAGCAAAAAATCCGGTGATGATAGCCTCTCTTCAGGGACATAAAAAAATGAAAAAAAGCACGTTAGCAGTGAGTCTCTCAACGATATTACTTTCCACATCAGTCTGGGCCGACTCCAGTATGAGCAGCATTGAAGCACGCCTTGCGGCCATGGAGCAGCGACTGCAGGCAGCCGAGCAGCGAGCGAATGCAGCGGAAACCCGCGCACAGGTCGCGGAGAAACAGGCACAGATGGCTGAGAAGCAGGCACAGCAGCTGGCTGCCGTGCAACAACAGACCCAAAACTCCACCGCTGAGGTCGCGCAGCGCACCGCGAAACTGGAACAAAAATCAGCCGATGAAGGTGGCTTCGAGTTCCACGGTTATGCCCGTTCAGGATTGCTGATGAACAGCTCGGCCGCCAAAACTCAGGGTGGCCCGACCGTTACCCCTGCCGGGGAAACCGGCGGTCACGTTGGTCGCCTTGGTAATGAACCGGATACCTACGTTGAGCTCAACCTTGAACATAAACAGACGCTGGACAACGGCGCAACCACCCGTTTCAAAGCGATGCTGGCCGATGGACAGCGCACCTACAACGACTGGACAGCCGCCAGCAGCGATCTCAACCTGCGTCAGGCGTTTGTCGAGCTCGGGCAGCTTCCCACCTTCAGCGGCGCATTCGATAACGCCACGGTCTGGGCCGGTAAGCGTTTTGATCGCGATAACTTTGATATTCACTGGATCGACTCCGATGTGGTGTTCCTTGCCGGTACCGGTGCCGGTATTTACGACATGAAATGGAGCGATCAGGCGCGCAGTAACATTTCCCTTTATGGTCGTACCTTTGGCGACATTGAAAACAATGAAAACACTGCGCAGAACTACATCCTGTCGCTGAATAACTTTGTCGGGCCGGTACAGCTGATGGTCAGCGGTATGCGGGCAAAGGATAACGACGATCGCCGTGACATCGACGGCCTCAGAGTCAAAAGCGATGCGGCAGAAACCGGCGTACATGCGCTGCTTGGCCTGCATAACGACAGCTTTTATGGGCTGAGAGAAGGCACGTCGAAAACTGCACTGCTCTATGGTCATGGACTGGGCGCAGAGGTGAAGTCGATTGGTTCTGATGGCGCACTGTTGCCGGAAGCGGACACCTGGCGTCTGGCGAGTTACGGTATTACCCCGCTGGGCGGTGGCTGGCACATTGCACCTGCTTTACTGGCTCAGCGTAGTGACGATCGTTACGTCAAAGGTGACAGCTATGACTGGGCGACAGTCAACCTGCGGCTGATTCAGGAAATCACCCAGAACTTTGAGATGCAGTATGAAGGCTCTTATCAGTACATGGATCTGCGTCCCCAAGGCTACAACAACCGTAATGCGGTCAGCGGCAGCTTTACCAAATTCACCGTTGCGCCAACCCTGAAAGCCGGTGATGTCGGTGACTTCCTCAAACGTCCGGAAATTCGTCTCTTTGCAACCTGGATGAACTGGGATCACCGGCTGGATAACTATGCCAGTGACGACGCTTTCGGCAGTAAAGGATTCGATGCCGGTGGCGAATGGAACTTCGGCGTACAGATGGAAACCTGGTTCTGACCGGGCGGCCCCGGATGCCGGGGCCAGAGATCAGGATGGATAAAAACATAACAAGATTGAGGTGTGTATGGACTATGTAAAAATATCGCGGGCATTGCTGCCCCTGCTGGGTGGTAAAGAGAACATCGCCAGCGCTGCTCACTGTGCCACCCGGCTGCGGCTGGTGCTGGCCGATGATGAAAAAGCGGATACCACCGCGATTGGCCGGATTGAGGGCGTTAAAGGCTGCTTCCGCAATGCGGGCCAGCTTCAGGTTATCTTCGGCACCGGCGTGGTGAACAAGGTCTACGCTGCCTTTATCGCCGAGGCGGGCATCAGTGAATCGAGCAAATCTGAGGCCGCTGATATAGCCGCACGTAAGCTCAACCCTTTCCAGCGCATCGCCCGCCTGTTGTCGAACATCTTTGTGCCGATCATTCCGGCGATTGTGGCATCAGGTCTGCTGATGGGCCTGCTGGGGATGGTCAAAACTTACGGCTGGGTCAATCCGGAAAATGCGCTCTACATCATGCTGGATATGTGCAGCTCGGCGGCCTTTATTATCCTGCCGATCCTGATTGGCTTTACGGCTGCCCGCGAGTTTGGTGGTAACCCGTTTCTTGGTGCGACGCTGGGCGGCATTCTCACTCATCCGGCGCTGACCAACGCCTGGGGCGTCGCCGCCGGTTTCCACACCATGAACTTCTTCGGCATTGAAGTGGCGATGATTGGCTATCAGGGCACGGTGTTCCCGGTGCTGCTGGCGGTCTGGTTTATGAGCATGCTGGAAAAGCAGCTGCGCCGGGTTATCCCGGATGCGCTGGATCTGATCCTGACCCCGTTCCTGACGGTAATTATCTCCGGCTTTATTGCGCTGCTGATTATCGGTCCGGCGGGTCGTATGCTGGGTGATGGCATCTCCTTTATTCTCAGTACGCTGATTGCGCACGCCGGCTGGCTGGCAGGACTGGTGTTTGGTGGACTCTATTCGGTGATTGTGATTACCGGCGTCCATCACAGCTTTCACGCTATCGAAGCCGGACTGCTGGGCAATCCTTCCATCGGCGTGAACTTCCTGCTGCCTATCTGGGCGATGGCGAACGTGGCTCAGGGCGGTGCCTGTCTGGCCGTATGGTTTAAAACCCGCGATGCGAAGATCAAAGCGATTTCGCTGCCTTCAGCGTTTTCCGCGCTGCTGGGGATTACCGAGGCGGCTATCTTTGGTATTAACCTGCGCTTTATGAAACCCTTTATAGCGGGTCTGGTGGGTGGTGCGCTGGGTGGTGCCTGGGTGGTGTCGGTCCATGTTTATATGACTGCGGTCGGGCTGACCGGTCTGCCGGGCATGGCGATTGTCCAGGCGGGCTCTCTGCTCAACTATGTCATCGGCATCGCAATCGCGTTTACCACTGCGTTTGTGATCTCTTACCTGCTTAAATACAAAACGGATTCTGAATAATGGCCTCATCAACACGTCTTGCCGCCATTCTGCAGGCGGTGATGCAGGGTATGCCAAAGGCGCTCAGCGACAGCCACTACCCTGGCTGGCATCTGGCACCGGTAACCGGGCTGCTTAACGATCCCAACGGCTTTATCCATTTCGACGGTGAATATCATCTCTTCTATCAGTGGAACGCCCTGGAGTGCGCGCATCAGCAAAAATGCTGGGGACACTGGCGCTCAGCCGATCTGCTGCACTGGCAGCATCAGCCCATCGCCCTGATGCCGGACGAGGAGTATGACCGCAGCGGTTGTTACTCGGGCAGTGCGGTAGAGGATAACGGTGTACTGACGCTGATCTACACCGGTAATGTGAAGTTTGATGATGGTTCGCGCACCGCGTGGCAGTGTCTGGCGCAGCAGAACAGCGCGGGCGGTTTCGACAAACTCGGTCCGGTTATCGCCGTACCGGAGGGTTACACCGGCCACGTTCGCGATCCCAAAGTGTGGCGTCATGAAGATTACTGGTACATGGTGCTGGCCGCGCAGAATACCCAGCTGCAGGGCAGGGTGCTGCTGTTGCGTTCTGATAATCTGCGCGAATGGCAGAATCTCGGCGAGATTGCGGGCAGCGAACTGGGCGGGCTGGACGCCGCTGGCTACATGTGGGAGTGCCCGGATATGTTCATGCTCGGCGACAGCACGTATCTGATCTGCTGTCCGCAGGGTGTTATGCCTGAAGAGAAACGCTACCTGAACAGTCACGCCTGCGCCTGGCTAAGTGGCTCGCTGGATTATCAGCAGGCTGCCTACCTGCATGGCCCGCTGAACGAAATGGATGCCGGGTTTGAATTCTATGCACCACAAACCACGCTGACCGCTGACGGCCGGCGTCTGCTGGTGGGCTGGATGGGAACGCCAGACGGTGAAGAGATGGCCCAGCCAACCGTGGCGCATCACTGGATCCATCAGATGACCTGTCTGCGCGAGCTGAGCTCCCGCAATGGCCGGCTCTGTCAGCAGCCGATTGCAGAACTGCAGGCGCTGCGGGAGAGGGAGCTGCACTATCAGGGCCGCGCCGATGACGCGCCGCCGATCGCCGCGCAGCGGCTGGAGCTTGAGCTGGAGAGCCTGGGCGATATAGAACTCAATTTCGCCGATACGCTGATCCTGACGTGGCAGCAGAATGAACTGCGGCTTGCCCGTCGCAGCCTGGTATCGGGTCAATGGACCTATCGTTACTGGACAGGGGCTGCACGCCGGTTGCAGATCCTGTGTGACCACTCCAGCGTTGAGATCTTCATCAACGACGGGGAAGGGGTGATGAGCAGCCGTTATTTTCCGGACCATCCGGCGATGCTAACCCTGCGCGGTCGCGCAGAACTGCAGGCCCGCTACTGGTCGTTACGTCGCTGCATGGTAGAATAAGCCCTTGTTTCACTAACCGATGCCTTGCCGTGAGAAAAACCAAACGCGTTACCATCAGTGACATCGCCGGGCTGGCTGGGGTTTCTAAAGCCACTGCCAGCCTGGTGCTCAACGGCCGTGGCGAAGAGTTACGGGTGGCGAAGGAGACGCGTGAGCGGGTTCTGACACTGGCCCGGGAACACCATTATCAGCCCAGCATACACGCCCGTATGCTACATGACGCCCGCAGTCATACGCTGGGGCTGGTGGTGCCGGAGATCACCAACCACGGCTTTGCGGCCTTTTCCCATGCGCTGGAAAATCTCTGTCGCGCCGCCGGTCTGCAACTGCTGATCTCCTGCACCGATGAAAATGCCGGTCAGGAGATGGCCGTGGTCAATAACCTGGTGGCGCGTCAGGTCGACGGGTTGATTGTCGCCTCCAGTATGCTGAGCGACAGCGACTATGTCAGCCTCAGCGAACAGCTGCCGGTGCTGCTGTTTGACCGCCACATGAACAATACCAGGCTGCCCTGGGTCATCACCGACTCTGTGACGCCCACCGCTGAGCTGGTCGAAAAGCTGGCGCGCACCTGCCCGGAGGAGATCTACTTTCTTGGCGGACAGTCTGACCTCTCCCCGACCCAGGATCGTCTGGCGGGATTCAAAGAGGGACTGATGCGGGCGGGTGTGACGCTGCGGCCGGAGTGGATAATTCAGGGTAACTACCATCCCGGCAGTGGCTATGAGATGTTTGCCGCGCTCTGTCGCAGGCTGGGACGCCCCCCTAAAGCGATGTTCACCGCCGCCTGCGGTCTGCTGGAGGGAGTACTGCGCTACATTAGCGAGCATAACCTGCTGACCAGCGACATCCGCATTGCCAGTTTCGACGATCACTATCTCTATGATTCACTCTCCATTCCGATCGACACGGTTGAGCAGAATGTCCCGGCACTGGCGCAGGCCTGCTTTTCTATGCTGACCACGATGATCGCTGGTGAGGATCCCGCTGACAGTCAGCTTATCCTGCCCGCCACGCTGCGGCTGCGCGGTTAACTGCCGGGCGCTTCAGGGCAGTGCTTTACCATTCGACCGGCAGGGCGCTGACGCCGCGCAGATTAGCTCTGTGGTTGCGGCGAACACCAGCGGCCACGGGCCGCATCTCTGGCAATCGCGTCAGTAATACTTCCAGCGCCACCTCCATTTCTGCCAGTGCCAGCCGGTAGCCCATACAGTGATGTATACCGCCACCGAATGCCAGACAGCGCCCCTCATGCCGCCGGATATTCAGCCGTTCCGGAGAGGTAAATACCAGCGGGTCGTGATTGGCTGCACCAAGGCTAAGGAAGAAGCGGGTTCCGGGCGGGATGAGCTCTCCTGCCACCTCAATCTCTTCCAGAGTCGTGCGGTAAAGCATCTGGACCGAACTGTCGTAGCGCAGACATTCCTCTATGGCATCGGGTATCAGCGCATGATTCTCCTTCAGGCTCGCAAGTTCCTGCGGATGAGCATGCAGGGCCAGAATGGTGTTGCACAGCATGTTTGACGTAGTTTCATGACCGGCAAGAAACAGCAGTATCACATTGGCGATGATCTCATCGTGATCCAGCTGGTCGCCGTCACTGTCGCTGCGCAGAAAAAGTGACACCAGATCGCTGGCGGTGCTATCACGTCGGGATACGATCACGGCACTGAAGTAACTTTCCAGCACGGCAAAAGCTTCAGCGGCTTTCAGCAAATCTGGCGGACTGATTTGAGGATCGAAAGCCCTGACCAGCGCAGAGGTAAGGCGACCCAGTTCTGGTGCATCAGATTCTGAGACATCCAGCATCCGGCAGATAATGCGCACCGGTAGCGGAATAGCGAATGCCTGAGCCAGATCGCAGGCACGACGCCCTTCCAGTTCATCAACCAGTTCATTGGCTATCGTCAGCGCCATCTCCCGGAGGGATTTAATCTCCCGGGCGCTGAACGCCTTCATAACCAGTCCTCTTAACCGGTTATGATCGGGTGGGTTCAGCACCAGAAACATTCTGCTGATACCCTGAAACAGCGGCAGTCCGGCTGCATCATCACCAAATCTTACTCTGACACTTTCCATATAATTTTTACCGACCCGCCGGTCGTTCAGCAGGGCGTCCACCACCGCGTGACTGCCGCTGATGATGATCTTATCTCCGGCAGGGATAAGCGGTCCCTGCTGATGCAGTTTTCGATAAAGGGGAAAGGGATTATCAGAGTAGTCGGGGTTCATGAGTTCATGAAGCTGCATAGCGTTCTCCGCTGATAGAGGATTAGTGCTGGCGCTGAATGCGGGAGAGGGAAGCGAACAGGCTGTTTTTATCACTTTCACTGAGGTGAGGTGCCGTGAGGTGTGACATCAGAAATTCTTTGTCCTCCTGCGAGAAGGCGCCAGCCATCAGGCGCTGGCTGATCGCCGTCAGGAGCTGGGTATCCAGCTGTTGTATCTGCTGTCTGGTCTCGGTCAGATCCCTGACAGGAACAGCGCTGTCTGGTGCTGAGAGCCAGTCAGCCCGATAGCGATACTGGATCGCCTTGCTGGCGTTCATCAAAGCGTAAACAAACGGCCCCACGGAGTGGGGTTCAAGCCCGGCCTGTTGTGCGTTTTGCAGCATGTTATCCAGCACCACCTGTTCCCGTGGCAGATCCTCAATAGGTAAATGATGCAGTGCTTTATAACCCGCCACCGCTTTCATCACCTGCATCCGTTCATTGAGCGCAGAAGAGAGTGATCCAAGAGAAACAGATGAAACCGAACCTGCAAAAACGTTACTGCACATAAACAGTGAAGAGAAAAAAATTGCCACAAAGTGCGTCATTTGCCTGCTCCATAAATGAAAACTGGCACTAATTTAGGCATGAAAAAATAACTATGTGTGATTATTTTGTTTTCAAAATGTGAATCACAAGGCGGGTCAGTGAAATGAGAACAGGTCATTAATTTTAAAGTTATTTTTTATCTTTATGGTCATTAAAAATTCACATTAATTTGCAATGCTGGCGGGTTGATTGGATATGACGTCTGAATGGATTCCCCCCTGATGCAGGTGGCGTTGCGCCATTTACGTCATCTCTGTGATGCCAGAATGAGTTTACGAGGCATGCCGGGTAGTGCGCACAGGAAAGCGCCATGCCGATCAGGGTTCAGGTATAATATGTTCCGCGAGTGTGGCCGTTTTTTAGCAGCAAAACGAGGTAGGTATGTCTGTATCCGAAGCTACTACCGGTGGTAAAAGTGTCGCGGCGTTAGTTGAGAGCCTGGAAAAACAGGCGGCAAAACGTTCAGACGCGAACTGGCACGAAGGTCTGAAAAGCAGCACCAAAATCGCACTGGAAAAAATTAATGGTGCGTTTGCTGCAAAATGGATCAGCGCAGACGAGAGCCTGAGCCTTAAGCAGCGCGTTTACAGTATGCAGGATAAGTTGATTGAGCTGGCTTTATGGTGATTTAAATTGCCCGTCGGCTCGCACGTAAATCGGCAGGGGTAAAAAACTGATATTTCAGCACGCAGCGTCGCCCGGCATTTTGCGCGCTGCGCAGTGAAGGGGTGTTACCGGGCAGAATGGTACCGGTCAGCAGTGCCTTCTCACCATAATGATGATGAAGCTGCTGCAGCAAACGCTGCTGAGCGCGCGCGGCGAGTCCACGGCCCTGATAAGCGGGCATAATCACCTCATCCATAATCTGAAACCCCTCAATAAAGGTCAGTCGCCGGGGGACACAAATCATCAGCCCTGCCACTATTCCCTGCCAGATAATCAGAAACACATGTCCCGCGGCGATATCCTCCCGTAATTCCTGCCTGCTGGTTGCCAGTAGCTGATCGCGCAGATGCGGCAGCGTGTGCCAGCTGGCACGATAGGCGCGGTTAATCGCCGTGATACAGGCGGGATAATCCTTCCGGCGGGCTGTCACCAGTGAAATATCTTCGTCGACAGGAACAGAGAGTGAAGCCAGGTCGCTGAGGAAAAGCAGTTGATCGGTTATACCGATGTCAGGATAAGTCGCAGGCAACAGGATGCGCAGCTTCAGAGGTTTCAGCGGCTGCCATGCCTGCATAATGGCGCTAGCGACCCTGTAATCGATGATGCCGTCACGCGCAACAACCTCAATAAAGGGCTGTGCAGGATCGCCACCCAGATAGCGCGGCCCGGTGAGATAACGCTGGCCGTTTATCGTCAGTTCTCGCTGCAAAAAGGCGTGCTGGGGCAGACCGGTTTCACGCCATGGAAAGGCGGAAGAAAAATGGTGATCGTGGCATCGTGTCTGCTGCTGCGCCAGCCAGCTGGCAAGCCAGTCGCTGAGACGTTCAGATGAGACAGGAACAGTACGGTAGAGCGACACCATATAATCCAGCATAAGATTCCTTATTGCCCGCCGTCAGTGATCTCCTGCCTCGCTCCGCGATACATCTGTACCGTTACCGGATTGCAGATGAGGCTGATGAGAGTGTAAACGATGTGCTCTGTTTATGACCATCTCAACCTCTCAGCCAGCACCATTACATCCCCTCTGCATGACGGCTCTGGACCTGCCAGACGGTGCAATGCTGACAATGTGAGCAGGTATACGTCATCTTCTGCGATCGCTTATCGTCGCCACCCTCTGAGCTGCATTAAACATGGGTTACGATCTATTCGGGTCTGGCTGGATTTCGTATACATGGTCAAATTAATTGATGAAATAAGGCAGGGTTGCCCAAAAATTTAAATGGGAAATAGATGCGAAATTTTTACGTAAATAATACGGAATCAGATAATCGGCAGCCGATAAATGGATTATGATAAAGAGGCTTTTCAATAATTATAAAATGTTCGATCTTTTTAACACCCGGGGGTTACATGGTTCATATTGATTTATGCACCCAGGAGGGCGTGATGAAAGCTTATGCTTTTCAGACGCCGATGCAGGCAATGACCCTGCTGGAAAAAATTAAAAATGATGAATTTCAGTGGTTTAATCTGGAGTGGGAAGGGCGCCACTATACCTGTCCGCATCATTTTATTAAAAGGCTCAGCAGCCGCTCTTATATTAAATCGTTCTGGCGTTAAATTCGCTTAAAAGATAAGGCTGGTGCACAATTACTTATTATTGATGCAGGTTTTATTTAACTGTTCTACGCATATTTTTAACGTAATGATAAACGGGGCAGAGCCTGCCCCGTTATTTTCAGCGACCATATGGCGTTGTTATCACGGTCAGCGGTAATAATAGTGCGTCATCTGCACAGATACCGGCCTGCTCAGTATCATTATTACCGCTTAATCATTTTCTGCTGTTGCTTATCAGGGCTATCGAAACGCTAAACAATCCTTTATGCAGGGCTGGACGGTTGTGTGCTGCGCCCGGCAATGCGCCGTGATCCTGTGTAAATCATCTTCTGTTCGGCCCTTGACGTGAAACGTCTACTGTTACACTCAGATGACACTTAATCCGGATCCCGACTGCAATGCCCCATGAAAAAATGCGCCTTCGCTCGCTCCTGACTTTGCTTTCCATCGGGGGCGTCATTCTGACCTCCGGTCTGCTGCTGAGTGCGCTGCTGCTCTTTCAGAAGGCCAACATCGAAGACAGTCTGCTTGAAGGGAACATTGCCTATGCCCGCAAGCTGGCTGATACCACCGATCGTTACCTGGCGACAGCACAACGTGAACTGGCCTGGAGTGCGTCGCAGATCAAGGAGCTTAGCGATATTAAACGACTGGAAGGAGAGAGCGATCGCCTGCGAATGCAGTCGGGCTTTTTCAACTCGGTGGTGGTGGTAAATCATGATGCCATTATTGCAGCAACCTCACCTGATAGTCTGAATCTCATTGGCGTGAAGCTGCACTCACTTGCCAGCCTGCAGGCCATAGCGACCCAAAAGCCTTTTATCTCTGCTCCTTTTACCTCTGCGGCCGGTAACTATGTGGTGTTTTTATCACAACCTCTGTTCAGCGAAGATGGCCGCTATCTGGGCTACATTGGCGGGACTATTTATCTCAAGAAACAGAGCATGCTGAGCGAAATCCTGAGCCAGCATTTCTATTCCAATGGTTCAACGGTCAGCGTGGTCAGCAATGAAGGGCTGATTATTTTCAGTCATGACGCGGCGCGCGTCGGAACAAAGATGCTGCTGAGTCTGGCACTGCAGAAACGGCTCGCCACGACAGAAAGCGGGCATTTCACGCTGGAGAGTGAGGGACAGCACTATCTGACTGGCTATGGCACACTGCATAAAACCGGCTGGAACGTTTTTATTACCGGCACCTCTGAAACGGTCAGGCATATTCTGATGCGCACGGCAGAAAGCGCCGTCTGGTTCGTTCTGGGCATTATTGCCGTAACAGCGGCCATTATTGCCTTTATGGCCGGTCGAATCGCCTCTCCACTGGAAAAGCTGGCGGACAGAGTGCGCGATGGCGGCAGCGAAGCCCAGGCGGAATCTCTCGCCACGGTCAAAACCTGGTATTACGAGGCTGATCGGCTCAAAGAAGCCGTGCAGGCGCATCGGCACGCCGTTGCGGGTCATCTTGCCGCGCTAAACGATGAAGCGATGACCGATCCGCTGACCGGGCTCTGCAACCGACGCGGATTTTCGGCGCTGGCGGCGCAGTCAGACAGTGAGCATGAACAGTGTGCCATCGCCATTGATATTGACCATTTTAAGAAGATAAACGACTGGTACGGGCATGACGCGGGCGATGCGGTTCTGGTGAGCCTGGCAGCGTTGCTGCGTCAGGCTTGTCGTACCGGCGATATCGTCAGCCGGTTTGGCGGCGAGGAGTTTATTCTGTTGCTGCCGCATACCACGCTGGCTGATGCCGTCCGCACCGCGGAGCGCATCCGTGAGACCGTCAGCGCCACCACCTTTCCGTTTGCCGGAACGATGACCATCTCAGCCGGGGTGGCTTTGCGGAGCGATCAGGATAGCGATCGCGACTCTCTGCTGCGGCGTGCCGATGAAGCGCTTTACGAAGCAAAAGCCGCCGGACGTAATACCGTCATCATTGCCGGAGCTGAGGGGTCCAGCGTGTCTGGGTCGGCCGGGTAAGATTCCGGGGTGGGTGGGACAGGCTCAGCACTTACTGCGTAATCGCCAGCCGAGCCACTCATCCAGTGCCGCTTCCGGCAGCGGCCTGGAGTAGAAAAAGCCCTGCGCCTGGTCGCAGCCGAACTCGGTCAGCGCCGTAACGGTTTCCGCATTCTCCACGCCCTCAGCCAGCACCATATAATCGAGATCTTTAAGCATCGCAATAATACTGCGGGCGATGACGCGCGATGCGGTGTCAGATGAAATTTCGCTGATCAGTGAACGGTCCAGCTTGATCACATCCAGCGGAATGCGCCGCAGATAACTGATGTTGCTGTAGCCGGTACCAAAGTCATCCAGTGAAATACCGAATCCACGAAGTTTCAGCATCTCAAGCCCCCGCATTGCGGTTGCGCTCTCCAGAATCCGTTCCGTCTCCAGACACTCAATGCCCAGCAGCGAAACCGGGAGCTTCGCCCTGATCATCTGCTCTTCCAGCTCGTCGGCAAAACCGTCACGTGAAAAATCGCTGCTGCTGACGTTAATGGTGATGGGCAACTGAATATAGCTGTTGCGCAGCCGGGAGAGCCGGGCGATTGCGTGCTCTGTCACCCAGGTGGTCAGTTCGCTGAGCAGCTCGGTTTGCACGGCAAAGGGTAAAAACTGTGCAGGAGACAATTCGCCGCGCTGCGGATGCTGCCAGCGGATCAGGGCCTCCAGGCCAATTGGCTTGCCGCTGTGCAGACAGATTTTAGGCTGATACGCCAGCCATAATCCCTTATCCTGGCGTATCGCGATGGCCAGGTCATGCATCAGGGTGAAGTCCTGCGTATGGCGCGTATCAGTGGCCTCACTGAAAGGCATCGAGGCCACGTCGCGTGTGATGGCCTCGTGCAGCGCGCTGACCGCACGCCGCAGGATCTCCTGGGCAGGCATCTCCCCGGTATTGAAACTCGCCTCACCGGTGTGGGTCATCAGTGCAACCGACAGCCCATCGCCGAGATCCGCGCTGATCCCGGCCAGCTTGTTTGCCACCCAGTTGGCAGTGAGTCTGCTCTCCTGACGTGTCAGCAGGGCAAAGCGCCCGGTGGCTACGGTGTAGAGCATCTCTCCTGGCGCAGGCCTCAGGCGCAGCGGCAGCAGTGTCGCCACATCTTTCAACAGGCTTTCAACCGGTCCCATGCCCATTGAGCGCGCAAGCTCGTAGGCGCGCGGCATATCGATACAGTCAATCAGCACCAGCCGCCGTGGCGTGGTGTCACCGGAGGCGGCAAGAAACTGCAGGTCGCGAATCAGACGCTGGCGGTTGGGCAGACCGGTTACCGGGTCGGCAAAGCCAGCCGAGTACCAGGCCTCAAGAAATGACATCACCAGTGCCGCCAGCATCTTCAGCATGGCGACCTGATCCGCATTAAAGGGATGAGGCGCGGTGTCAGTCACGCACAGCGTACCCAGTATCAGACCTGTGCTGCTTTTAAGCGGTACGCCGGCATAAAAGCGAATAAAAGGCGCGCCAACAATCAGCGGATGCTCAGCAAAGCGGGTATCCAGCAACGTATCGGGTACTACCACGGTGCTGTCACTGTCCACTGCATGCCGGCAGAGCGAGTCCTGCCGGGAGGATTGAGTGAGTGTGAAATTTTGCGCAGCCTTAACATGCTGCATCTCATCATCCAGTACGGAGATAAAGCTGCCGGGTATACCGAGTGCCTGGCTGGCCAGCCGGACGAACTGTCGCAACACATCGTCACGACTTTCGTCGTTACTGCGCAGCGCGTGCAGGGTTCGCGTGCGGCAATCGTCGCCGCCGCTGAGACTCATAAGCATGGATTCCTCCGCACCGGCTGGTTACGGCGCGAAATTAAACAGAAAAATTGAAGGGTATGATGTCATGACTACAGGCAAATTCTGCAAAAAGAAAGAGTCATGACCATTTATTTTTTATCCCACTGCACGGCATTGCTGGTCAGAATAGCAAATCACTTTTCTTTAACGAAATATTTTAGTAATCACGATTCTATTATTTTGTCGTTAAAAACTTTTAATTTCTTAAATATCCTGCCAGTATACAGAGTATAAACATAGTGCACTATATAATAACGCACTAAAGTAGATGACATAATTTATTTTTGTTTAATTTTAACTACACCAATGACAACATCGGGGAAACCTCATGAATTCACTCAGGCATTTCACTATCCGCCGCGTTGTGCTGTGGATGATGATCGTCTCACTGGGCATCGTCGTGCTGGCCGGCGGCTACAGCAGCCAGGTCGTGCGCGATATCTTTCGTCAAACCGATCGTTCAGCCGTTCTGACGCAGCAACTGAGCTTTCTGGCGCACAGCGCTATCGTCATGCAGAGCGGTACGCCAGCCGATAAAAACGCGCTTGTCGCCTCAACCCCGGCCGATGCTGACTGGGATAACGTCCGCGCGGCACTCACGACAACTCCCTCAGAATACGCAAAGGTTGCCCGTGCGCAGCTGGACAAGGTGACGCAGCAGCTGGCCCGGAATCAGGCACCCCTGAAGGCTGACCGGCATCGGCTTGAGGGCGTCTTGCTGGCAGCACTGCTGGCGGCAGTGGCGTTGCTGCTGTTTTGCGACCGCTATCTGGTCGTCCATCTGGTGCGTCCGGTAGGTAAAATTCGCGGTCATTTAAAAATTATTGCCGATGGCGATCTGACGCGCGAGCCGGAAGATCTGGGGCGCAACTGTGTCGGGCAACTGGTGCCGCTGGTCAAAGAGATGCAGCACAGTCTGTTGCAGACGGTCAGCGCTATCCGAGACAACGCAGCCATTCTTCATCGTGAAGCGGGGGACATCGCAGCGGGTAACGCCGATCTCTCCGACCGGACATCCACTCAGGCTGCTGCGCTGGAGCAGACCGCAGCCAGCATGGAGGAGATTACCGTCACCGTGCGTCACAATGCACAGAATGCCCGCGAGGCACGTGAACTGGCTGCCAGCACCACGGATACGACTCAGCAGGGCGTGGAACTCGTTCAGTTGGTATCGGCAGCCATCACCAGCATCGCTCAGGGATCAGAAAAAATCCGGCAGTTCACCACCACTATTAATGGTATTGCGTTTCAGACCAACATTCTGGCGTTAAACGCCGCTGTAGAAGCTGCCCGTGCGGGTGAGCAGGGCCGCGGCTTCGCGGTGGTCGCCAGTGAGGTACGTTCACTGGCACAGCGAAGTGCTGCTGCCTCTAAAGAGATCGAAGAGCTGATTGCCGATACCGTGGCACGCGTCGACGATGGCCGGCGGGCGGCTGAGAGCGCAGGAACCACCATGGAGGCCGTGCTGCGCGGCGTCGGCGGCGTGAATGAACTGATCGGACAGATTGCGCTGGCTTCGGATGAACAGAGTAAAGGGATTGCCCAGGTCACGGTCGCCGTTGCAGAACTTGACCGCGTAACGCAGCAGAATGCGACGCTGGTTCAGCAGGTTTCGGCGACAGCAGACAGTCTTAGTGGACAGACTGAAACGCTGGGCAGCGTGATTACGCGCTTTACCCTGCCGCATCACCCTCTTGCCGTAGAGCCTAAACGCGTCACGCCTGATGAAAAAGGCGGCTGGGCAACGTTTGCGCGGGCATAGCCTGAACGTATTTTTTCTGAACTGTAAATAATGTCTGTCCGGCACGGAATAACGATTAATATTCACTCTTTTTAAAAGAGGGATGAAACGGTCATTTTTTGTGACTGTGATTGACGTTGATCATCATTCGATCAACGCCACCATTCAGAATGGCAATTACTATTCTCAGCGGTGCAAAAATTATCCGGGCAGCGATTTAAATATAATTCAGGTTATTTTCTCTGTTTTTACTGGTGCGTTACGCTTTCCTGATAAGTGTAAAACGCCGGGCTGTTAAAACTTAACTCAAATTTATGTTTTGGCCGCAGGCGTGTACTTCCGCCCGGCCATCTCACCGGGGCACCGTATGCGGAGCGTTTATATGGGAAATCAGATTTTACAGCGGCCTGTCGCCGTCCAGCACAACGTGCGTGAGCTGCGCCTTGCGGCCGGTCTCTCTCAGGAGATTGCAGCCGAGCGTTTCGATCTTAGCCAGCGTGTCTGGCAGACGAAAGAAGCATCGAAAAATCCTGCGCTGCTCAGTCAGGGAGAATATGAACTGCTGATGTTGCTCGCCGGAGAGCATCCGCACTATCAACTGGTACCAAAGCTGAAAAAGTAAGGCGTTCATCCTCTGTTTTCTCTTAAGTAAAGTCATGTCGGGCCGATATAGAGAGCTAAGCGAGGCGCATTACCGCCTGTCTGATATGCTCTGGCCAGATAATCCTGGGCGGTCCGCCGTACTCTCTCTGGCAGGCATAACGTGTTAACTGATGCCTCGCTGTCTGCGGTGTCAGCTTTATCGGACTCAGCGCGGCAACCTGTTGCTGCCGGGTTTACTGACGGGCCTTTCTTCCGGCAACGGATCGGCAGCGAACTCTGCGCGTTCTGTCTGATTGAACGTGTCCTCTTTATGCTGTGTCAGGCCAGCCACAGCAGATAACATCAGAGGAGAGTTACGCTGAAACGTCCAGTTTATCATGATGCCGAGGCGGCTCGCCTCGACGCACTTAAGCAGTATCATCTGATGGATTCACCGCCGACCGATGCGCTGGATCGCCTCACTACGCTTGCCGCGCGGCTGTTTCGGGTGCCGGTCGCTTTTGTCTCGCTTATCGACGAAAAGCGGCAGTTCTTCGCCTCCCGGTACGGTTTAAATATTTCAGGTACGGCACGCAACGTCGCCTTCTGCCACCATACGCTGGCGCAGGGCGATATCCTCTGCGTGCCCGATACGCTGAAAGATCCGCGCTTCCGCGACAGTCCGCTGGTTCACGGCTACCCCTTTATCCGCTTTTACGCGGGGATCCCGCTTTCGACCCCGGATGGGCATCATATTGGCACGGTCTGCCTGACCGACAGCCATCCTCGTGAGCCGTTAACTGCAGAGGATCGAAAGCATCTGAACGATATTGCTGCACTGGTGATGGATCGCATGGAGATGCATCGTCTGGAGTTATTGCGCTACACCAGCCAGCAGCGACTCGAGGCGATCTCATCCACTTCGCCTGACGCCATTGTCTGCACCGACCTTCGGCGTGGCATAACCTTCTGGAACCCGGCCGCCACCGCGCTGTTCGGCTACAGCGCAGAGGAGATGCGCGGCCAGTATATCAGCGAGCTGATCCCTGCTCGCTGTCAGACTGACTATCGTAATGAACTGGTCCGGATTACCTCTGACGAAGCAGCTATCTCGCACCCACGCTCTTTGCAGATATGGGGTGTCACGCGTGAAGGTCGTGAATTTCCGGCAGAGGTCTCTTTTTCGGGCTGGCGTGAAGAGGGCGAACGGCTGGTGGGCATGATCATCCGCGATGTCACGGCCCGCTATGAGAGTGAGGCGCGGCTCTGTGAGCTGGCCTCACTGGATATGCTGACACGTCTCGCCAGCCGCAGCGCGTTTATGGATCAGGTCGGCCAGCTGACCAGGGCGGGCGTCCCCTATACGTTACTGATGACCGATCTCGATGGTTTTAAAGAGGTTAACGATACGCTGGGGCATGCTGCAGGCGATGCGTTGTTGTGCCACGTTGCCGAACAGATTCGTGCGGTCTGCGCCAGTGCCGTGACGGCTGCGCGCCTGGGCGGTGATGAATTTGTGATCCTGTTAGCGGGCGGCAGCGCTGAGGCGGCGATCACGGCGGAAAAACTGATTGCGGCCGTTCAGACGCCGTTCCGCTATCACGACTCACCGGTGATGGTCGGTGCCAGCACCGGCATCGCCTCCTATCCGGAGCACGGCAGGGATCCCTCTTCGGTGATGTCTGCCGCTGATCTGGCGCTCTATCGCGCCAAAGCGTCGGGTAAAGGCTGCAGCATGCTGTTTATGCCCGCGTTTCGTGAAGCGGAGCAGCAGCGCCGCCGCTTTGAGCGCGAACTGGAAACGGCGGTGCGGCAGCAGTTCACTCTTTACTATCAGCCCCGCTACGACGTTGAAAGCGGAAAGCTTATTGGCTGCGAGACACTGGTGCGCTGGCAGCATCCGACGCGCGGGCTGCTGTTGCCGGCTGAATTTATCGGCATGCTGGTTAAAAGTCCGCTTTCAGTCACGCTGGGTGAATGGATCATCCGCAGTGCTCTGGCACAGGTCCGGCAGTGGCAGGTTCGCTCTCCTCAGCTTCGCGTCAGCATTAACCTGTTTCCGCGCCAGCTTGCAGGGAACAGCCTGGAGACGGTAATACGTGAGAGTGCCGGAGGCGATGCCGGTTTTGTTGAGCTGGAAGTGGATGAGCCACTGCTGGCCGTGCTGATGCAGGATATGCCGGTTCAGGTTGACGCCGTACGCCGAACGGGAGCCTCGTTCGTTATCGATCATTACGGGCGTACGCTAGGGGCGATTAACCTGCTGCGCTATAGCGTTGTGACGGGTTTTAAAATCGATAAGTCGATGACGCACGAGCTGGGTTCCAGCATGCGGGTGCGTATGATGTTCCGGGCCATTACCGCGCTCGGCAAAAGCCTGGGTATCCGGGTGGCCGCCGAAGGGGTGGAAGACAAAGAGCAGATCGCTTTTGTTACGGCCGCCGGATGCGACATTATGCAGGGCAATGGCCTGTGCCAGCCACTGACGCCGGCGGACTTTGAGGCGATGCTGTGCGGAGAGGAGCACTGTGCGCCCGCTATCGCTATCGCCAGCGGTTATGACGTTACGCCACGCTAATCGGTCTGATTGTGGCGAGCGTAGCGGAGGATGCCCGACGCTGATAGTCTGCGCCTCAGGGTGAGTGTGCGGGCTGGTATTCCTGTTTCAGCAAGCCGAAGATCCAGTCATCCTGCCACTGGCCGTTGAGGAAGAAGTTCTGCCGCAACGTCCCCTCCTGCACAAAGCCCGCTGAAATCAGGGTCCGGCGTGAGGCCGCATTGCCTGCTGTCACCGTCGCGATCAGTTTGCGGTATTCCTGTTGCTCAAAGCAGAACGTGATAATGGCATGCAGAGACTCGCTGCCGTAGCCTTTGCCCTGCGCATCTGCGGCCAGAATAAAGCCAAACTCCGCAATACCCTCTCCACGATCGATAAACCCGCAAAAGCCAGCCGGAGCACCGGATGTTTTTTCTCCGATAACCAGACAGAGCCAGTGCCTGCAGCCCTTGTACCAGGCGGGCAGGCGGACATCAAATGAGTGGGTTCTGATCTCTTCAGCGCTGCGCGGATCGCTGATGTACTGCATCACCGATCTATCCTGACTGACTGCCAGATAGAAGGGCCAGTCTTCCTGCCGAAGTGGCCGATAAGTCAGGCGCGGCGAGGTGACTTTCAGCAGTATTTCAGCAGACTCTTCAGTTGTCATCGTGCAACTCCCTGTTGATCGGATCTCTGTGGCGATGGCGCAAAAATAACACAGAGTGGCTGACTGGCGGGACGCGCTTTTGCCGCTCTGCGAGGTATCCCGCAATCCCGACGCTATTTCACCAGCTCCTGGTCTCGTGCATTGTCCAGCTCCCGCTGCCACATTTGCTCTTATCGCTGCGCTGTCAGGCCTTCTGCCCACTTCATTGCTACGCTTTTAGCCAGATGGCTGAAAATTGATCCTGATGAGAGTAATCCCCATGGAATTGAAAACGTTTGAAACAGCAGCCTGGGCTGCGCTGCAGGAATCTGCAACCGATCCACAGGGTGGATTTCGTTATCTGATGCTCTGTACGGTCGATGCTCTGCTACAACCTCAGGCGCGCACCGTGGTTCTGCGCAAGTGTGCCGACGACCGCAGGATGCTGACATTTCATACGGATGTTCGCAGCCCGAAGTGGCAGGAGATGGCGGCGAATCCGCAGGTCACCGTGCTGGGATATTGCCATCAGCGTCGCCTGCAGTTACGGCTGGCAGGGCGGGTTGCGTGTTATGCGGCGGGAAGTGATGTTGCCCGGGCAGCCTGGCGTGCGTTACCGCAGCACACGCGGCAGACTTACACCGGCGGACCTCCGGGGGAAGCACGGGCAACGGCTGATGAGACGCCTGACGCGGCAGCAACGGAAACCGGGGAATCCCGCTTTGGCGTGGTGATTTTGCAGGCCAGTGTGCTGGACGCCTATCAGCTTCAGCGAAACGAAAATCAGCGCGCCCTGTTTCGCTATTCGGCTAATGGCGAACTGCAGGAAAGCGAATGGCTCAACCCCTGACCCGATATGCCTGATTCACTTCAGGTCGGGTTAACACCTGATTGATCCTCTTTCCGCACGCGATAAAAGAGATTTCACTGTCTGCCGCTTCGTTAGCTGTTTTTTATCTGCCGCACCGCTTAATCGATTTTAGCACCACGTTATCTTCATATAATGGCGTTTTTCTGCTTTTTCCTATCTTTTGTCATTGTTTGTGCCAGGCTTTAACTAACCGAAAAGCAGTGACTTATGCTCAAGGTAAAGAAAAGTACAAATGATCGCTCTGTATCACAGGCAGGTTAAACATGAACAATCAACCTCCTGAAAAACCAGGGTCAGAGGGTAGCGACCAGGTGATAAGCCTGGCGGAGGAAACCGTTGAGGTCTCGAAACAGCGGGTCATCGACGGTCATGTCAGGGTTACCCGACAGGTCACTGAGCATCAGCAGAAGATTGCGCTGATGCTCCGGCATCAGACGGCGGAAATAGAACGCATTCCTAAATCGGAACGGCTGGCTGAGATGCCGGAGATCCGTGAAGAAAATGGCGTTCTGATCATTCCTGTCGTTGAAGAGGAAATTGAGATAGTTCGTCATCTGGTGCTGAAAGAGGAGTGGCATATCCGCAAAGTTGTCAGTGAGGAAGCGACAGAACAGGTCGTCTCCCTGCGCAAACAGCACGCTCACCTGACCCGAACACCCTATTCAGAGCCGTCCGAATCCATCACCGAGGAACACAACATGGCGCGTGAAACAATCGTAACAATGTTCAGCAATATCTCACTGGCAGAGGGTGCAAAGCGTAACCTGATCAAGGCCGGGTTCCTGGATGATGACATTGATATCATCTCCGGTGATCGTTTGCGTACCGAAGGTCAGGAGGCCCGTCACCCTGGCTTCTGGCAACGCCTGTTCGGCAATACGCTGGAGGAGGATCAGGCCGAAGTGTATGAAGACGCGATGCGAACCGGCGGAGTAGTGCTGTCGCTGCGGGCCGATGAAGATGAGTTACCTCGCGCCCTGGGCATCCTTGATGCACATGAAGAACTTACCGAGCGCAGTGCGGCGCTGCCCGATGATTACGCGCCCGGTTACGCGACCAGTGATGGTCTGACTTCATCTGCCAGTGGAACGCTTCAGGATAATGCCGCCGTCGATCCGCTCTCTACCGATCCTGCCCATCGTGGCGCTGCCCGTACCGCCCTGACCGGTGACGAAAGTGACGAGGATGTACTGCGTCTTGCCGAGGAGCGACTGGAAGTGGGTAAACGTCTGGTCAGCGAAGGTTCAACCCGCGTTCGCCGCTACACTGTCACCGATCAGGTCTCAGAAAATGTCTCGCTGCATGAGCAGCACGCCGCAATCTTCCGTCGTCCGGTGAATGAATCAGGTTCACCCACCCATGTTGACTGGTCTGAAAAAACTGTCGAAGTGGAAGAGACGCATGAGCAGCCCGTGATTAATAAGACCGCGGAGATCATTGAAGAGGTGGTGTTACGCAAAGAGACAAGCGATCGGGTTGAAACTATCAACGATTCGGTACGCCGTCAGGAAGTGGATATTGACCATGCCAGTACAGATCCTCTCGGCGCAGATCGGCTGACCGGGAATCGTACTGTGGCCGATCCGTTGCTTGAAAGCACGCGTCAGGCCCGCGCTGACCACGACACTCGTCCGGTAACGCCAGGCAGCGAGCCAGCGCATAAAGAGGGTTTTGCTGAGAAAGCTGGTGATAAAATCGCAGAAGCGAAAGAGAAAGTCGAAGACAAGTTTAAAAAGCCGTAATGCCGGAGCGGTGATTGTCGCCTTCTATGCCTGAAAACCCGTCGCAGACGGGTTTTTTTCATAAATCACACTGAAATTCTGTAGGCAATTTAATGGCATCACTTAGACCTGACACCCGTTGACGGAGAATGGCCACATTGAAAGTTGTATAGAGCTCTCGTCTTAAGTGTGTGTACGTTATTCGTGACCTGCCCCTAGTATTAGATACAACGATCAGTTAGTAATGTCGGTTTGTTTATCTTCTGATTTTCCATTTCTCCAGCCTGCTGCAAATTCAGACGGCGTCTGGTAATTCAGCGATGAATGAGGTCTGGACTCGTTATAGTCCTGCCGCCAGTCATTAATGATTTTCCGGGCATGAACAATATCGCTGAACCAGTGTTCATTCAGGCATTCATCGCGAAAGCGTCCGTTAAAACTCTCAATAAATCCGTTCTGTGTCGGTTTACCGGGCTGAATAAGCCGCAGCTCCACGCAATGCTCAAAGGCCCATTGGTCAAGTGCTCTACAGGTAAACTCCGGCCCCTTGTCAGTTCTTATCGTAGCCGGATATCCGCGAAACAGCGCAATACTGTCCAGAATATGCGTGACCTGCACGCCTGAAATCCCCAAGGCAACAGTGACAGTCAGGCATTCCTTTGTGAAGTCATCGACGCAGTTAAGGCACTTGATCCTGCGACCGGTGGCCAGTTCATCCATGACGAAATCCATTGACCAGGTCAGATTGGGCGCATCCGGGCGAAGCAGCGGAAGCCGCTCAGTCGCCAGATCCTTACGACGTCGTCTGCGCTTCACACTCAGGCCGTTAAGGTGATAAATGCGGTATACCCGCTTGTGGTTGACGTGAAGGCCCTCACGACGCAATAACTGCCAGATCCGCCGGTAACCAAAGCGACGGCGTTCAGGTGCCAGCTCTGTGATGCGTAGAGATAGCTGCGCGTCAGCAGCCGGACGCTGAGCTGAATAACGGCAGGTTGAAAGAGACAGACCTGCCAGCCTGCAGGCACGACGTTGCGACAGACCCGTTGCATCACATATGACTTCCACGGCTTCCCGCTTCTGGTCTGTCGTCAGAACTTTCGACCCAAAGCCACCTGAAGCGCCTCCTTATCCAGCATGGCTTCGGCGAGCAGCTTCTTAAGGCGGACGTTCTCCTCTTCAAGTAACTTAAGCCGCTTTACCTCAGGGACTTCCATGCCGCCAAACTTCTTGCGCCAGGTGTAGAAAGTAGCGTCTGAAATAGCATACTTACGGCAGAGTTCCCGTGCAGAAACCCCGGCTTCGGCCTCGCGGAGGATACTGATGATCTGTTCGTCGGAAAACGCTTCTTCATGGGGATGCCCTCATGTGGCTTATGAAGACATTACTAACATCGGGGTGTACTAATCAACGGGGAGCAGGTCATATCAGTCATAGCACCATCGCCTGGCACGGGCTGACTCGATTACCATCCCGATAGTAAGAGGGATGGCCTCGCGCGGGTTTTTTGGATAGTAGAGGCTGAAAGTCACCAGATCAGAATCCATTCCAAACGCATCGAAGACGTTCTGAAGGCATTCCGCAGCGTCCTCCGGGTCAAGCTTCATGTCCTGATTAAGCGACATCTCTGGCGTGAGTGTTTTTTTCCGGAACGTAAGCAGCGATCGGCCGTTCCACGGCTCAATGAGTGCCATTACGCGTGCCTGTGTGTCATCTACCATAACTTATCCTCCCCGCGAGCGATGGCATTGTACAGTCTGACCGAATTGAAACTGATATCGGCAACGTCTCTTGCCAGAATCACCCAGCCCACGACGGGTATCGCCCGACCAACAAAGGTGCTGAGCTTATGCGTAAAAAGGATACGCGCGGTCCGGGGCGGGTATCCCCCTACGATGGTGGGGAGCTGTATGCCGAAAGGAAACTTGGCGTTAGGAAATACTCTGCGTGCTGCCCGTGAGGCATAGGAGGTACCCTTGAGAGCATCGCGCGGTTTGGTGCGGGTAGTCAGGACATTACGTCCAGACAGGATGGCCACGATCGCTCCGAAGTCATCAATGCCCAGCTGTTCAGCGACTTCTTCACAGAAAATCATGAAAAAGAGCTCACCAGCGGTGAGGTTCGGTCTACCTGCGTAGAAATAGGTGTTATTGAGTTCTTCAGTCGTATCCACTGCCAGCTCCCACAAGTTCACTTCATTCATCATCCTGATGCTTTTTAAACAATACCTCGCGCGTTCATGCTTGACAACCTGACGGTCTGGGACAGGATAATAAAAAACGGTAATTTCACCTCATCTCCCTACAGGCACTCGCGGCATCATTTCAGAAATGGGCATGGTTTCGCTATCCTTATGTCTTAAATGATTTTTTATGCCGTCAGCGCGCTGAATAACGGGAGCGGGGCGTCATCAGGCACTCTGGGGTGCATACCTGGCCATAGAGAGATAAAGGTTATAGAAAGGTTCCTGGGGTATTAAACATTTCCCATTGTCTATATCCATACCTTACATAGACCTGCATTTATCGATACCACAGGAATCTACATCAGAGTCACATAAGCGATTTGCTAGTGATGGCTTTGCCTTATTTAAGTTTGCTCCAGGGTTTTCTTAAGAGATAAGAAGGCTTCCTGTACATGCTGGTTACCAGTCTGTGCTGCCACGAAGCGATGAACCCCCCTCGCGTTGTGCAGACCGCGATCCCTGACTACCCTTGCTGTTGTTTCTATTCCCAAAGCGGGCCGGATAGCCTGAACGCCGGATTAGCATCTGCAATTTTTAGTCATTAACGGCAGGCGATCGTGAATCTGCCGTGCATTATCAATCAGGGAAATCATGACAGAACAACGCAACGCCGATCATTACCTCGCTGATGAGCACATTGATCCTTATATCTCGGTACAGGGTGCAAGAACACATAATCTCAAAGATGTTTCGTTGCGATTTCCCCGCAACGCCATGGTGGTGTTCACCGGGGTTTCAGGCTCCGGTAAATCGTCCCTCGCCTTTGATACCCTCTATGCGGAAGCCCAGCGCCGGTTTATCGAGTCGGTGTCGCCACATGCGCGTCGTCTGATCGATCAGGCTGCTGCACCGGATGTGGATAATATTGACGGACTTCCACCCGCGGTGGCGCTTCAGCAGAGCCGGGCTGGCGCGCAGGAGCGTTCAACGGTGGGCAGCCTCACCCGGATTTCTGTCACGCTGCGTCTGCTGTTTTCCCGTGCGGGCTTAAGGCCTGAAGGCGTTCCCTTTATGACCGCCGATTTTTTCTCGCCTAACAATCCTGAAGGTGCCTGTCCGCATTGCCAGGGACTGGGAAGAGTGCACACCGTTAAAACCGAGTCGATGGTGCCGGATAGCTCACTGAGCATCCGCCAGGGAGCTATCGCATCCTGGCCCAGAGGCTGGCATAACAAAAATCTGCGCAGCATCCTTGAGACGCTCGGCTACGATGTCGATGCGCCCTGGAATACGCTTTCAGCCCGTGATCAGCAGTGGATACTGCTGACTGACGAACAGCCATCGGTGCCAATTTTTGTCGGTCTGAATGCTGAGCAGCGCGAAAACGCGCTGGCGGCGGGCGAAGAGCCGGCTTATACCGGCACGTACACCAGTGCAGCAAAAATCGTGCTGCAGAGTTATTCGGGTGGCAGCGAGACGACGAAGAAACGGCTGGCGCGCTTTGTGACGGTCACTCCCTGTTCTGAATGCCACGGTAAAAGGCTAAACCGGGATGCGCTGTCCGTGACCTTTGCCGGTCATGACATTGCCAGCCTGAGTGAGCTGTCGGTCTCTGAGCTCGCTGAACTGCTGAAGCCTTATGCGCGTGGCGCATCACCGGACCTGCCGGCAGAGGCGGCACTGCGTGAGGCGGTCATCCGGATGGCGTCGGATATCTGTATGCGGCTTGAGCAGCTGGAAACGCTGGGTCTGGGTCATCTGGCGCCGGGACGCCGTACCACCGTACTCTCATCCGGCGAGCTGCAGCGCGTGCGTCTGGCCACCCAGCTGATATCGCGGCTGTTTGGCGTGCTTTATGTGCTGGATGAGCCGTCAGCCGGGCTGCATCCCGATGATGTCAAATCGCTGCTCGCATCCCTGAAGAACCTGGTGCGTGCCGGTAATTCGCTGGTGGTCGTCGAACATAATATTGACCTCATCGCCGAGGCAGACTGGCTCATTGAGGTCGGCCCCGGCCCGGGAACGCATGGCGGCGAGATCGTCTATAACGGCGAACCAGCAGGGCTTGAAGAAGTCAGTGCGTCACCCACCTCGGCCTATCTTTTCTCACGAAGCTATACCGGGCTGCGCCAGCGCCGGCCCGCAGAGAGCTGGCTCTGCTTTGAACAGGTCTATTGCAACAATATTGCCGGAGTGGATATCGCCATCCCACTGGGGAGAATGACGGCCATCACCGGCGTGTCCGGCTCCGGAAAATCGACGCTGCTGAATCGCGTGCTTCCGGAAATGCTCGGACGTTTTGACAAAACGCCTGACATCGAGGAGGGCGAGGAAGAGGATCTGGTGCCGGACGTTAAGGGTCAGGTTGTCAGCGGAAGTGACGCCATCGGCCGATTGGTCAGAATCGATCAGCGTCCTATCGGCCGGACACCACGCTCAAATCTGGCCACTTACACCGGATTTTTCGATATCGTCCGCAGGCTGTTTGCAGACACCGACGCGGCGAAAGCCAAAGGCTTCAGCGCCAGCCGGTTTTCCTTCAATCTGCCAGCCGGACGCTGTCCTGCCTGTGAAGGGCAGGGACAGATTTCGATTGAGCTGCTCTTCATGCCGAGCGCTACCGCAACGTGTTCCGTCTGCGCGGGAAGCCGTTATAACCCCGAAACGCTGGAGGTGAAGTGGAACAATATGACGATAGCGGATGTGCTTGATCTGAGCGTGGACGACGCCACTGAGGTGTTTCATGGGCATGACGGGATCCAGCGTTCGCTGAAGGCACTGACGTCACTGGGGCTGGGATATCTGACCCTGGGTCAGCCCGCCACTGAACTATCTGGCGGCGAGTGCCAGCGTATCAAGCTTGCCTGGGAGCTGCAGCGGGTCCAGCGTACGCCCACGCTTTATCTGCTTGATGAACCTTCGACAGGATTGCACCCGTCTGACATGGATAAGCTGCTGGTAGTGCTGGATGAACTGGTGAAGCGTGGTCACACCGTGATCATGGCGGAACACAACATGCGCATAGTGGCAGAGGCGGACTGGGTGATTGATCTGGGTCCCGGCTCGGGTCTTAAAGGAGGAAGAGTTGTCTCCTCCGGCTCACCGGAAGAGGTCAGCGCATCTGCAGAGAGTCTGACTGCACCCTGGCTTTCCGCACAGCTGAAAAAGAGGGCGGGCGATCCGGAGTAAGCGGGCGGTAGAGATATCTTCCGCTGAAGGTGATGTAGTCTGAGGGCTCAGGGGCTGGCTTCAAAGCCCGTCAAATCTCAACCTTGAGGATTATCACTGATGGCAATGTTTAATCCGCCACACCCTGGTGGCCTGATAGCGGAATATCTCGAAGATAACGACATCAGCCTGCGCAGTCTGGCTAAACAGCTGGGCGTTTCCGCAGCTTCGCTTAGCAAAGTGGCTAGCGGTAAAGCCTCCGTCAGCCCGGAAATGGCTGTACGGCTGGAGGCGGGTCTGGGTATTGCGGCACGGCTCTGGTTATCCATGCAGGCCGCATGTGATCTGCATAAGGCGCGAGAAACTACAGATGTTTCCGGCGTTCCTCTGCATCCAGGGATCGTAGCATCATTATTGCGGGACGAGACGGTATAGTTCTCGCCCCGAAGCGGCTTTCCTCATCGCCAAAACAAACCTTTTATCTTATCAGCGCAGCGGCGCATTAACCTGTAACGCATCCAGCTCACGGGCGTCGTGACTGCAAAAAAAGGTGATTTCGCCGCCGCGCTGGCAGGAGAGCTCACGCAGTCGCTGCTGATTGTGTCGTCTGGCCACGTTATCCATGCCCATCATCCACTGGTAAAAGCGTAGTCCCGGCGTGCAGTGCCGCGTCTGCTGCCGCATTTCGCCGCGGTAAAACCAGGCATCGCCGCCGTGCAGCAGCCAGCCATCGGCTTGCTGAATCGCGATACCCGCGTGACCCGGCGTATGGCCCGCCAGCGGAACTAACAAAATCTCCGGCGGTAAGTCACGCAGGCGATTAACCGCCTCAAAACCAAACCACTTTTCTCCCTGCGGCTGATAGGTTTCCCAGTTGCTGATCCCACCCCATTGTCCGGGCCGGTAACGTTCCCGTGACAGCCAGCTATGGCGCTGATGCGCGGTATCAACCTCCTGCTGCATCAGATGGATTCGCGCCTGCGGAAAATCGGTTAGTCCGCCAGCATGATCGAAGTCGAGATGGGTCAGAATAATATGCCGCACATCCTCAGCCCGGAAACCCAGTGACGTAACCTGTGACAGTGCGGTCAGTTCATCGCGGCGCTGAATATTGTTTAATGCGCGGAAAAAGCCGGACAGGCGGCTGCCGGGCGTATGGATATCCTGGCGACCAAAGCCGGTATCCACCAGCACCAGCCCGTCGCGATCCGTCTCAATCAACAGACAGTGACAGACCAGATGTGCTTTCAGGCCTTTACTGAATCCATCATAGAACGCGCCGCCCAGCGGACACATACAGCCACAGTTAAGGTGGTGAATTTTCATCGGGCCTCCATAGGGACAATGGGGATATTTCTGAGAGGCTACGGCCTGTCCGGCGCGTAGCACATCAGCCTGGCTATAGAGTGTAGAGAGGGATGACGCAGTAGGCGGAGCGGTGAAGCGGATAACCGGGCAAAATTGCCGGTTATCCGCCAGAAAGCAGAGGATTATCAGGTGTGGAACAGCGGGAAAGCACCGGTCAGCAGACCGCCTGCCATCAGCACCAGACTGACCAGAATCCCCCACTTAATTGCAAAGCGCTGGTGGTCGCCGATGTCGACTTTCGCCAGACCCACCAGCAGGTAGACTGACGGCACCAGCGGACTCAGCAGGTGGAATGGCTGGCCGACAATAGAAGCGCGGGCAATCTCTTCTGCGGTAATGCCGTAGCTGGCCGCCGTCTGGGCGATAACCGGCAGAATGCCGAAGTAAAAGGCATCATTCGACATAAAGAAGGTAAACGGCAGACTGACCAGCGCGGTGAACACCGCCAGGTAAGGTCCGAAGCTGGGCGGGATCACCGCCAGCAGGCTCTTCGCCATGGCGTCAACCATGCCGGTGCCGGAGAGGATGCCGGTGAAAATACCGGCGGCAAAAATTAATGCGGTCACCGCCAGCACGTTACCGGCATGAGAGCTGATGCGGGCTTTCTGCTCCTCCAGCGTGGGATAGTTGAGCATCACCGCAATCGCAAACGCCAGCATAAACAGGATCTGAATCGGCATTAAACCAATCACCAGCAGCACCAGCAGCACGGTGGTCAGGATGAAGTTAGGCCAGAACATTTTCGGACGGCGATTGGCTGCGCACTCTTCGGCATCGCCCAGCCCCAGCTCAATGTTGTCGAGATGATGATCTTTCATGGTCATCACGCCAAGGCGCTTACGCTCACGCAGGCCAAACAGCACCGCCATCGCCACCAGGCTGGCACAGGCCAGCAGCATGGCTGGCAGCATCGGAATAAAGATATCAAGGGCGTCAATGCGCAGTGCCGCCGCGGCACGGGCTGTCGGACCTCCCCAGGGTGAGAGGTTCATGATGCCGCTGGCAAGGTTCACCAGACAGGTCATCATCAACACGTTCATGCCCAGCCGGTGATAGAGCGGCAGGAATGCGGCAATGGCAATCATGTAAGTGGTTGAGCTGTCACCATCCAGAGAAACCAGCAGCGTTAGTACCGCCGTTCCGACCAGCACTTTCAGGGGGTCACCGCGCACCATCCGAAGAATAAAGCGCACCAGTGGGTCAAACAATCCGGCATCGATCATCAGACCGAAATAGAGAATGGAGAAGGTCAGCATCACGCCGGTAGGGGCCAGCTTTTTGACGCCGTCCAGCATCATGGCACCCAGACCTGCGTAAAAACCGCCAATCAGCGCAAATATGGTTGGTATCAGGATCAGCGCAATCAAGGCTGACATGCGTTTGGTCATGATCAGATACATGAAGCAAACAACCATGGAAAAACCCAGTATCGTCAGCAAATTAACAGCCCTCGCAATGGCGGAAAAGTAATGAAAAAGTTACATACCGGCAGGAAAATTCAGGTAATTACTTAGCGTGGTAATGATTAACCTGTTGTTTTAATTAACCCTGCATTCAAAGATGATAATAAATAGTTGTCAGTATTTAGCATTTCTTTAACAAAGAAGGGTGATCATGATCATCTTTAAACGGTTCTTAAACGAGATTGTGTGACTGAGATCAAAGGGTGTCGAAGTGTAACCGGGGTTTCGGGCCAGCTGAGGCTGAATCAGGCGGGTAGTAGAGTGGTGGAGAAACAGGGTAACCGGCTGAGCCATGATGCTCAGCCAGTTAACGTTATTAGCTGCCTAACAGCTGAATAATCATCTCAGGGGTTTTATTCGCCATTTTGCTGACGGCCGTCTGACCCTGCTGAATAATCTGGCTGCGTGCCAGCTGGCTTGCTTCTTCAGCATAGTCCGCATCCTGTATGCGGCTGCGAGCCGCTGAGGTATCCACGCCCTGCTGCGATAACACATTACGGTTCGATTCGTAACGGTTGATCTTTGCGCCATAGGTCGACTGATAACCGCTGATCTTCTCGAGCGCGCTATCCAGTGCTTTCATGGTGGTTGAGATATCGCCCTCTGTAAGCAGCGTTGTGTTGTTCAGCCCCAGCGTTTTGGTATCCGATGGCGTTGCCGGAATAGTATCCGACTGAATCGGCTGACCGTAATCGGCGCTGGTGACCACCTCCATAGGTTCGCTCTTCTTCGGCGGCGTTGCAGGCAGGCTTTTGGGTTCCGGCAGATTTCCCCAGGTCAGATTACCGGTGAAGGAACCATTGCCCACCACCACCACAATCAAATCCTCGCTGACGGTATCCAGCGTGATGCGCTCAAGCCGGTTACTGGTGATGGTGCCGTTGTTGAAATCGCCGCTGGCGACATCCTCATAGCGATCGCCGTCACCGCTGTAAGTGATGTTCATGCCGTTGTAGGTGCTGCTGTTACTGCCTGCCAGCGTCCAGCTCGGGCCGCCCTCCAGCAACTGCGAGCTGTCATAAGCCGCACCGCTGGCAAATCCGTTACTGCTGGTCAGCAGGCGACTATCCGCGGTAGCCGAATTATTGATGCTTTTGCTGGCCCAGGTGTAATCAGGCGCACTGCCGTCCAGTGGTGTACCGACCAGGTGCTTACCGTCGCGGGTAAAGAGCTGGAGATCGTCATCCATACCCAGCGAATCAATCGTGATGCTTATCGCCGTCGAGCCTGCCGGGATATAGGCCAGCGGGATCACGCCAGAGGTAAAGGAGTAATTCTTGCCCGGCACCGGAAACTTCGTGTTGATAGGGTCAACGTTACCCAGCTTCGCAGGCGGTAGATCGGGATTATTCGTCGCCAGTGGATAGCGGCCAAAAATCTCAGTGTGGTCTGCCACTTCATTGATGCCTGCCATAATCTGCTGATACTGGCCGTTGATGCTCTGTCGATCGGCGTCCGACAGCGTGCCGTTGGCTGCCTGGACCGACAGGGTGCGCGCCTGGATCAGCAGATCGACGATGCTGCCAAGGCCGCCACTGGCGGTCTGGGAATAGCTGATGGCGTCATTGAGGCCACGCGCTACCACCGCATCGGCATTAATATTGGCCGTCATGCGGTTGGCAATCGCCTGACCTGCCGCGTCATCTTTGGCACTGTTAATTCTCATCCCTGATGATAACCGTTCAACCGTTCGTCCCAGAACAGAGTCAGTGCTGTACCGCGTTTTGTTCGTAATCGCGGCGGTTTCGTTATGGTTGATCGTTAACATGGTCGCTTCGAACAGGGAGAGGAGTCTCTGTTTTATCGGCAGGGTGATAAGCAGCTTTAATCTCTGTGGCGACAAAAAGGCAGGAAATACGGGGGCAGACGGTCAAGAGGCTGATGGTTAACCGCTTTTCAGATAAAAAAAATTAACGGTTCAACCCGGTCAGGAAAAACGCCTGCCACGCGATGACGCAGCAGGCGAACGAAGATCAGTTAAACACCATGCCGCCATCAATCAACAGCGACTGACCGGTCATGTAATCGGAGTCAGGACTGGCCAGGTAGGCGACGCAGGCAGCCACATCTTCCGGTTCAGAAAGACGTCCCAGCGTAATGCGTTTCGCAAATTCCTCGGTGCCGTAGCCGGCGGGCTTGCCGGCTGCTTCAGAGATCTGGCGGTCGATCTCTTCCCACATCGGTGTTCTGACAATGCCAGGGCAGAAGGCGTTAACCGTGATGCCGGCAGGTGCCAGATCGCGCGCAGCGGTCTGCGTCAGGCCGCGCACGGCAAACTTACTGGAGCTGTAAACCGCCAGCTCCGGATTACCGACATGACCCGCCTGAGAACAGGCGTTGATGATTTTGCCGCCGTGGCCTTCTGCAGCAAACGCTTTAATCGCGGCCTGCATGCCCCAGATCACCCCTTTGACATTGACGTTGTAGACCTTGTCGACCACCGCTTCGGTGATCTCAGCAATCGGCGTGGAGGGCGCAATACCGGCATTATTGACGATGACGTCAAAGCCGCCCAGCGTGCGGCGCGCCTCTTCTACCGCTTCCATCACCTGATCACGCTGCGAGACATCGACTTTCAGCGCAATCGCTTTGCCACCCTGCTGGTTGATCTTCTCCGCGACCTGGCGTGCGGTCTCCTGATTAAAATCGGCTACTGCAACCGCCAGTCCATCTTTCGCCAGACGCAGGGCGATCGCTTCACCAATGCCCTGGCCTGCGCCGGTCACAAATGCCACTCTGTTTTTCATCATGATTTCCTTTTTGAGAAATTAAAGAAGCTGGCTCAGATGCAGCTGACCCATCAGCAGCGGGTTGTCGGTGTAATCGACCGGCACCGCGACCACGGCGGGTCCCTGAACATCCATCGCTTTACGCAGCGTCGGCTCCAGCTCTGCCGCACTGGTCACCGCAAAGCCCGCTGCCCCAAACGCTTCGGCGTAGGCTTTGAAATCGACCGGCCCAAAATTGACGCCCGAGACGCGGTGATATTTTTTCTCTTCCTGCATCGCCACCATGTTGTAGGCGTTATCGACCCAGACGATGTGCAGAATGTTGGCTTTTAAGCGAACGGCAGTTTCCAGCTCCATGCTGGATTGCAGGAAACCACCATCGCCGGAAACTGAAACCACTTTGCGCTGTGGCTCGACCAGCCAGGCACCAATCGCCCACGGCAGGGCCACACCCATCGTCTGCTGACCGTTGGAGATCATGATCTGACGGGCCCGGAAGCTGTAGAGATAGCGGGCGATCCAGATGTGGAAGCTGCCCATATCGACGGTAAGGCTGACGTCACTGTTAATGATGTCCTGCATGGCGCGCACAATGCGCAGCGGATGCAGAGCAAACTGATTGAGGCTGGCACCCTGCATCGCCAGCAATTTGCGCTGCTGCTGACGATCCTCAAGGATGGTGGCGGCTTCCGGGGTCAGCTGGAGTGGGGCAGTGATGCGCGCGGCGAGTTTACGCACCGTGGCGGCGATATCACCCACCAGTTCTGCATCCGGCAGATAGCGGTTGTCGGTCTCAGCGGGTATTACGTCGATATGAATCAGGGTGGCGTTACCGCTGTTCCACATCGCCGGTTCATATTCCACCGGGCTGTAGCCGATGGTGACGATCAGGTCAGCCTGTTGCAGCAGCCTGTCGCCCGCCTGGTTGTTAAACAGCCCGACGCGCCCGGCGAAGCGTGAGAAGTGATCCTGTCTGACCGCTCCTGCTGCCTGATAGGTGCTGGTAACCGGAATGTGACTGCGTGTCAGCAGCTCATGAATCGCTTCGCTGTTCTCTGTCTGGCTCGCCATTAATCCCAACAGGATGACCGGATTTTTAGCCCCGGCGATAGCTTCGCTGACGGCGTCGATCATTGAGTCAGGTGCGGCGCCCAGTACAGGGCGGCCTTTGCTGCTCAACGCTTTGCCGGTAACCGGCTGATCGACAATATCCTGTGGCAGGCTGATAAAGGCACCGCCGCCCCGGCCATGTTCGGCGTGGCGAAACGCATTCGACAGGCATTCAGAAAGTGCAGCGGGGTCGGTGACCTCAACCGCATATTTAGTGATTGGGCGAAACATTGAAACCGTGTCCATGCTCTGATGAACCTGCTTGGCGCTGTCGGAGCGCTTCACCTGACCGCCGATAGCCACCACCGGATCGCCTTCGCTGGTGGCGGTGGCCATGCCGGTGATCAGGTTGGAGCAGCCCGGCCCGGAGGTGACCAGCGCCACGCCCGCATTGCCGGTAAGGCGGCCCACTGCGGCGGCCATAAATGCAGCGTTAGCTTCGTGGCGAACCGGGATGGTCTGGATGGAGGAATCCAGCAGTGAGTCGAAGACTTTATCAATTTTTGCGCCAGGAATGCCAAAGACGTGGCGGACGCCCTGTGCCTCAAGTTGCGCCACCACCAGGTCAGCGCCACAAGTCCAGAGTGTGGTATCGGTTGGAGTTTTCATCGTCATTCCTCTGATTAGCTTTCTACCGCACGAATCGCGGCGTCAAGATTGGCGGGGTTCAGGTCGGCATTGAGAAAATCGCTGTCCTGCGGCAAATCTACGACCAGCTTGCTGATGGCACCAAAGGTCAGGGTGCCCTGTTCCAGCGCATAATCGAGAATGTGGCCGCCGCCTTCGCGGTCGTCGGTAATAAAATGTTCGTGATAGCCTGCAACGTTAATGCCCTGCATATATTGCGGCGTACGGAATCCGATCAGTTCGCCCGCGCGCTGGCTGAAGGCAAAGGTCGGCTGATCGCCCAGCACTTCCGGCATTGAGCGATAGGGACGACACTGGCATGGCACGGTGCGGGTCTCGACGCGACTGAAACGACCGCTGATGCGCAGCGCGCAGAACTGGTTATCGGAGGTGATTTCGTTGTCGATCACCTGATGGATCGCCTCACGCGACATCGGCCGGTCAAATTCATACATATGCTGCGGTTTAAAAAAGGTCATCACGGCGAACGGAGTTTTCTGCGCCGGATCGGCCGGGTGCGCACTGCCGTCGGCGTGCAGCTGATAGACCTTGCTGTCAAACGCGATCATCTCGCCATCCAGCCGGTTAAAGGTACCCAGGCCGAAATCCCCTTTACGCAGCAGGTCGGCAATACGGACATTGCCGTCGTAAACGCCGCTCAGCAGCGCACTCATTAAAGAGGTCTGATAGATAACGCTTTCTGGTGCATCCTGTGAAAGCGTCAGGACAGTATGTTTTAGTTGATCCTCACAGGAACAATCAGTTACACAATTGCTCATTTGATGCCTCATCGATTAACCGTTAAGCCGTGTTAACCTAATGGTGAACCGATTCAGTCGGTGGGTCCAATAGCGAAACCTGTTAACTTTGAGACGTTTTTGATATGGAACTTCGCCATCTGCGTTATTTTGTTGCCGTAGCCGAGACGCTTCACTTCACTCGTGCCGCCGAGATACTGGGCATATCGCAGCCGCCGCTGAGTCAGCAGATACTGCGGCTGGAGCAGGAAATTGGCACACCGTTGCTGAAGCGCCTGACGCGCGGAGTGGAACTCACCGAAGCGGGCGAAGCGTTTCTGGCGGATGCCCGGCAGATTGTGCAACTGGCCGATCAGGCGCTGGAGAACGCACGCGGTATTGCGCGCGGGATCAGTGGTCAGCTGTCGCTGGGCTTTGCCAGCTCGGTGGCGTTTAATCCACGCATCTTCACCCTGATCCGCCAGTTTAAAGAACGTTATCCGGCGATGGAGCTGCTGACCCGCGAAGAGAATATGTCTTTGCTGATGCAGGATTTACAGGAGGGATTACTGGATGCCGCTTTTATCCGGCTGCCGTGTGAAAGCAGCAAGGCGTTTAATCTGCGTGTCATCTCCACCGAAAAGATGCTGATTGCGCTGCCGCGCTGCCATCCCCTCAGCGGCACACCCACCGTGGCACTATCCGCGCTGGCAGGAGAAACCCTGGTGATCTTCCCGCGCGACGTCTCGCCCAGCCTGTATGAGTTGATTGTCACTGCCTGTCTGCGGGCGGGCTTTTCGCGCCACACTTTTCAGCAGGCTCCGCAGATCACTACGTCGCTGGGCATGGTGGCGGCGGGCTGCGGGATTGCGCTGGTGCCGGAGTCGATGCGCTGCGTCGATAACCCCGGGGTCAGCTTCTGCGATATCGAGAACAACACGCTATTTACCGATGTTGCCTTTGCCTGGCGTCGGCTTCACCCGTCAAAAGCAGTACTGCACCTGCTGGCGCTGCTGGCAGAGCAGCCTGCGGCACCAGGCGAAGCGGGTTGATAAGCGGCAGCTATTGAACTGAAAACAATAAACAACTGGCGGCCAGGGACCGGGATGCCAATAATCGGTGCATGACTACATACCGCGTAAGAGTCGGGTTTCACAACCCGTCAGCCCTGACATTCAGGCAACTGGATGAAATTCTGGAGCCGCAGCGATTCTGGAGAACAGATTCGGCGGGCGGCCAGTTCCGCTATTTCATGGAGTATGAGTACCAGTCTGACGTGCGCGATCTCTGCTCGGTCTGCTCGCTGGCCTACAGTCAGGCCTGCAAAGTCAGAAAGTGCCCGCTGATTCTGGTCGAGGTGATGAACTGATCCTTTCCGGCGATCCCGCCGTTCTCAGCACGGGATCGCCGGATGTTGTTTTAACGTGAGCCGCGCTGCATCAACAGACTTAACGCGGCGGGCAGCACCGTGAGCGTCACCAGCGTACCGCTGACCAGACCACCAATAATCGCCAGTGCCATTGGCCCCCAGAAAACCTGATGGGCGATGGGGATCATGCCGAGTATTGCCGCACAGGCGGTCAGCAGAATGGGACGCGCACGGTGATGGGCAGCCTGCCGGATTGCCTCACCCGCGGTCAGGCCGGCCCGGCTATTCGCATCGACTTCACTGATCATGATCACCGCGTTGCGGATGATGATCCCCGCCAGGGCAATAATCCCCAGCAGCGCCACGAACCCCAGCGGTGTGCCAGCCGGCAGCATCGCGGATACGATGCCGGGCAGGCCAAACGGTGCCATGCTCAGCGCCAGCAGCATACCGGAGAAGCGTTGCAGCTGAATCATCAGCAAGACCAGCATGACGCAGATTGTTACCGGCAGCAGAGCAAACACTGAACCGTTGCCTTTGTCCGATTCGGCCGCCACGCCACCTTCTTCAATACCGTATCCGGCCGGCAGCGAGGCGCGCAGGACGGCGACGGCTGGTGCGAGCTGCTGCGAGACCTGTTCAGCCCGCTGACCGGGCGCAATATCGGTCTGTACGGTGATGTAAGCCAGCCGCTGACGTCGCCATATTACCGGGTCATCCACTCCCCAGTTCAGGGTTGCTACCTGTCGCAGCGGGATTTTCTGTCCGCTGGCATTGGTGATCATCAATCCTGCCAGTGTGTCAGTGTCCTGCCGCTCCGGGTCATTGCTGCGCAGCACGACGTCGATCAGGCGGTTACGATCGCGCAGGGTGGTCACCACGCTGCCGGACATCAGAGTATTCAGCGCGGTGGCTATCGTCTCGGAAGAGAGTCCGGCTGCGCGGGCTGCAGTCTGGTTCACCGCCAGCGTCATGACCCGTTCTGGCTCTCCGGCGGTAAGATTGACCTCGCGAGTCAGCGGTGAGCGGGCGATCAGCGCCGCCAGCCGATCGGCCGCCTGCCGCACCCTGGCATTATCCGGGCCGGTGATGCGATATTTCAGCGGCCAGCCGACCGGTGGCCCCAGCTCCAGCGGCGATACCCGGGTAGTGATATCACTGAAATCCACCGCCAGCTTCTGCTCCAGCCTGCTGCGCAGCCGATCGCGTGCCGCCAGATCTTTCGCCACCACCACCAGCTGCGCGATGTTTTCATTATCCAGCAGCACATCCATCGGCAGATAAAAGCGTATTGCGCCCGAGCCAACGTAGCTGGTGTAGTTCGCCACATCCCGATCGTTGCGCAGCATCTGTTCCAGCTGTGCGGTTCGGCGGGTGGTTTCAGTCTGGGCTGCACTGGCGGGAAGCGTCAGGCTGACCAGCAGCTCGGGCCGATCCGACGCAGGGAAAAACTCACCCTGCATAAAAGTGGTGGCGTAAAGGCTGACTAGCAGCACCGCCATCGCTGTGCCAATCGTCACCAGCCGGTGACACAGAATCATCTCCAGCAGCCGGTGATAGCTGCGCGTCAGCACGCCCGGCGGCTTATCGGCCTTGATGTGCCTGGCCGACAGCAGCCAGCAGCCGGTGAGCGGAGAGAAGATGACCGCGACGACCCACGAGCAGAGCAGCGCCAGGGTAATCACCACAAACAATGAGTAGCAATATTCTCCGGCACTGGAGGCGGCGAACCCGACCGGAATGAACCCGGCGATCATTACCAGCGTACCGGTCAGCATCGGAAAGGCGGTGGTTTTAAACGCATAGGTGGCGGCCTGCCACTTGCTGTCGCCCGCTTCCAGTCGCGCCACCATTGCCTCGACGGTGATCATGGCATCATCCACCAGCAGCCCCAGCGCGATGATTAGTGCGCCAAGCGAGATGCGCTGGAGTCCGATGCCTGCCATTAACATGCCGGTAAAGGTCATTGCCAGTACCAGCGGGATCGCCGCCGCAACGACCAGACCGGCACGCAGTCCCAGTGAGACAAAGGAGACGGCTAACACGATGACGACCGCTTCGCCCAGTATCCGGACAAAGCCGCTGACCGCGTTTTTCACCACGGAAGACTGGTCGGCCACGCGGGTCATAGTAATACCGTGCGGTAACTGACTGGCCAGCATCTGCATGCGCTGACTGAGTTGCTGACCGAAATCGAGCATGTTGCCGCTGCCGGCCATGGAGATCGCCAGCCCGATAGCCGGAACGCCGTTAACTCTAAACGTCGGCGCCGGAGGTTCGGCAGGTTGCAGGCTGATGGTGGCCAGATCGGTCAGCGGAATAAAACGCTCACCCATATGCAGGGTAATCGCCCGCAGATTTTCAACCGAAGTCAGGGTGCCACTGACCCGCAGCGCAATATTCTCGCGGTCGGTACGCAGGCTGCCCGCCGGGACGACATCGTTCTGAGCTTTAATGGCGTCGCTGACCTGCTGTAAATCGAGCCCCATGCCGTTCAGCTTGCGCGGCGAAAAGGCGATAACCACCTGCTGCTCCTGTACACCTAACAGGCTGGTTTTACCGATGTCGGGCAGACTGGCCAGATTGCGACGCAGGTTATCGACCCGGTCGCGTAGCTCTCTGGCGGTAAAACCCTCCGCCGTGAAGCCATAAATGGTGCCGAAGGTGTCGTCAAACTCATCGTTAACGGCCGGACCCTGCACGCCCTGCGGCAGTGAAGGGGCTACGTCCTGCATCTTTTTTCGCAGCTGATACCAGATGCCGGCCACCTGAGAGGGCGGCGTGTCATCGCGCAGGTTGACATAGATGACGGTTTGTCCGGCGCGGGTTTCGCTCTCGACCGCATCCAGCGACGGGATCTCCTGCACCTTCTGTTCCAGTACGTCAGTGAGCAGTTGCACCGTGGTGTTCACATCAGCACCTGGCCATTGGGCTGATATTACGGCGGTTTTGATAGTAAACGCCGGGTCTTCATTGCGTGACAGATGTTCATAGCTCAGCACACCCGCCGCCATGACCAGCAGCATGAAAAAGATCACCAGTTGCTGATGCGCCAGCGCCCAGCCGGAGAGGTTAAAGCCAGACGTTTTTTTCATGGAGCCTCCTGCGAAAGCGCCACTTTTTCGCCAGGTTGCAGGGTGCTGACGCCGGCGGTGACGACGCGCTCTCCCGGCTTGATCCCGGCAGTGACGAAGATTTGTTGCGCGTTAAAGCGGGCCAGTACTACCGGACGAAGCTGCAGGCGTGACGTCGCATCAACGACCAGCAGCGCGGGTTTGTCTGCGGAGCGGGTCAGGGCGCTGGCGGGCAGGGCGATGACCGGCGGCTGCGCATCGGGGAGGGTGACAATGACTGTGGCACCGGGTGCCATCGCCTCAGGCGGCTGATTCAGAGAGATGCGCAGCCGCCATGTGCGGGTCTGCGGATCGGCCTGCGGGCTGATGTCACGCACTGTGCCACTGGCCTGCACGCCGGGATCGGCGAGCAGCGTTACTTTCAGCGGTGTCCGATCATCAGAATGCAGCAGCGCAGGCGTTGTCAGGTCAAACACCGCATCGCGTGCATCCCCTGCTGCCAGCGTCATCACATTTTGTCCGGCGCTGACCACCTGACCTGGCTGAACCGTGATGGCGGTGATCCGGCCTGCTGCAGGCGCAGTCAGCTGAGTCCAGCTGAGGTTATCCTGGGCATTTTTCAGAGCCGCTTCGCTGCTGAGACGGCGGGACTGTGCGCTCTGCCAGTCCGCCTGGGCGCTGTCCAGCTGGCTGCGGGCGATGGCCCCTCCGGGCATCAGCAGCCGCATCCGATGCAGGTTAAGCGCGGCGACCCGTTCGGCGGCGCGTGCGCTGTCGAGATCGGCCCGTGCGCTGCTTAGCTGATTGCGTGACTGATCATTTTCCAGCGCTGCCAGCGATTGCCCGGCGCTGACGCGATCGCCCAGCTCAACCGCACGGCTCACCACCCGGCCATCCAGTCTGAAGGCTAGCGCGACCTCTTCATGAGCGCGGATTTCGCCAGTCAGCACCAGCGATGCATCACTGCTGAGCGGTGGAGCAATCACCGATTTAACCGGGCGGAGCGGGGCGGCAGGCGGAGCAGAACTATTGTCCCGGCAACCGGTCATGATGAATACCCCGAGCAGCACGAAGATGATCGGCGCAAAGATGTGAATACCGAAGAGATGACGCCACACCTGGCGGGCAGCATCCGATAAGAAGTCTGTCATAACCGGGTTCCTTTAATGAGTTGTGCTCATTGAACCCGGCATGTGTCCAGAAACGTTCCATGAACCATCAAGAAATGGTCAAGCCAGAACAATTTATCTCGCCGGCAGCGTTATCCCGATCAGCAGACCGCCGTCGGCGGGCAGTGTGGCGTGAAGCGACCCGCCGTGCGCCTCGACGATCGCTTTGGCGATCGACAGTCCCAGACCGCTGCCGCCGGAGTGGCGGGCGCGTGAGGAGTCAGCGCGGGTAAAGCGGTCAAACAATTGCGGCAGGAAGTCCGGCTCCACACCCTGACCGTAATCACGGAAGGCCATTGTGATCGCCTGATCGTTCTGGCTGGCCGTGATTAGCAACGCGCCACCGTCGGCAGCGTAGCGCATTGCATTCTCACAGATGATGGTCACTACCTGGCCCAGCCGGAAGGTATCGGCATACAGCCGCAGATCGTTGGGTGATGTCACGCTGATGGCAATCCCCGCCTGTTCTGCCTGCGGCAGAAGCCAGCCGGAGCGCTCGCGCAGTAACTCGCTGAGATTAAACCACTCGCGGTTCAGGGTAAGCTGCCCGGCATCCGCCAGCGACAAGAGATGCAGTTCGTCTGTCAGGCGACTGAGCTGCGTCAGTTGCTTCATGATCATTGCCAGCTGTTGCGGTTCGGCAGGAAAGACGCCATCCAGAATCCCCTGCAGGCGGCCCATCGCCGCCGTAAGTGGCGAGCGAAGCTCATGCGCCATCGCCACATGCGAGGTGCGCAGCTCACGCTCGTAACGCGCCAGCTGCTGCGTCATCTGATTAAAATCTTCAGTAAAACGTACCAGCTCCTGTGGGGCTTCTTTTACGATTACCGCCGATCGGCCAAATTCGCCTTTTGAAACCGCTCGCGCCGCGGTAGCCAGCTGGCTGAACTGCGCCGACAGCGGACGGGCGAAACGCAGCGCCATCAGCACCATAAACGGAATCGTTACCACGACCAGCACGATCACGGTAAGCCAGTCCGACGAGGCCAGCGACGGATCGGAGAAGTTGATGCCCCACCACTGGTCCATAATCTGATGAAAGCGCACAGGATCGCTGGCAGGGTGGTGGCGCAACCGGGTGAACTCATCCAGCAGCGCGGGCGGCATCCGGTAATAGACCCAGTACGCTTGCACTGCGAAGCGCAGCCACATACAGATGGCAATGAGCACCACGCTGCCAATCGCCAGAAACAGCACCCGGATGCAGATCCAGCGCCACAATGAAGTATGCGTATCGTTCTTCATGGCTGTCTGAACCGGTAACCGACGCTGCGCACTGCCGGTAAGACATCAGAGATGCCCGCGGCTTCCAGTTTGCGACGCAGGTTATAGACGTGGGTATCGACCACCCGCTCAAGCGCATCGCTTTCCGGCAGACAGTGCTCCAGCAGAAACAGGCGGGTAAACGGACGCGTCGGAGCGCGCATCAGGGTGACCAACAGGGAAAATTCGGTCGGTGTCAGATCGAGGCGGCGCGGTGAAGCACTGTCGCTATCGACCACTGCGGTGAGCGCCACCGGGTCCACCACTAAACCCGCCCAGCGCAGGGTTTCTGCAGCGGGTACCTGACTCTGCTGGCTACGGCGCAGTACTGCCTGAACGCGCGCCACCACTTCGCCCGGATGATAGGGTTTGACCACGTAGTCATCCGCGCCATAGCGCAGTGCGCCGATGCGGTCCGGCGCATCACCCATCGCGGTTACCATGATCACCGGGGTATCGTCACGACGTCGCAGCGCTGCCAGCACTTCAGTGCCGTTCATGCCGGGCAGCATGATATCCAGCAGGATCAGATCGGGCTGCCAGCGTCTGGCGGCATCCAGCCCGCCTGGCCCATCACCGGCAATCATGACCTCATAATTTTCACGTTTCAGGTAGGCCTCAAGTACGCCCGCCGCATCAGCATCATCTTCAATAATCAGTACACGTTTTGACTGCATTTTCGGATCACCTTGACTGTTTCTTCATAAATCCCTGGTCGTTAATTGACACTCGCCTCGCATACTCCGGCCATTGACGCGGCTCTGAACCCCTCAGCTCCGCACCTGATGTGATAATGAGGAAACGTGATGATAACCGGAAAAATAACGCTGCACATGGTCTGTTTTTCGCTGGGATTCAGTGCCGCGACTGCCATGGCTGATGAGACTACGCCGCCGCCAAGCGTCACGCTGGGCATTGCAGGTATCAATGCACCACGCTATAGCGGCGCAGATAAGCAGCACTGGCAGCTGATGCCGGTGATCCAGGCACGCGACGGGGCCTTCTTTTTAGACTCACAGAAAGGCATTGGCTATGACCTGCAGGCAGATAATGGACTGTATCTGGAACATACGCTGGGCTACGGGCTGGGCCGTTCTGACCAGAATTCATCCTGGCGTGACGGGGATGACCGGCTCAGAGGCATGGGGAACATCGACGCAACGATGAACACCGCGCTGGCGCTGGGATGGTCGGTAACGCCGTGGCTGGTGCTGGAGGGCAAAGCGACGCTGCCATTAAGTGATAGTCAGGGCGTGCAGTACCGGACTTCCGTGACCCTGATCCCCTGGCAGACCAGCAGCGATACTGTGGCACTGCAGGTGGCGGGACTGTTTGGCGACGGGCGTTATATGAATACCTGGTATGGCGTTAACCGCAAGCAAAGTGCGCGCAGTGGTTTTGAACGCTATGACGCCGCGGGTGGATTTTATGGCACCGACACCAGCCTGACCTGGAGCCATCAGTTCACACCCGCCTGGGCGGCCAGTGTGATCGGTGACTACAGCTGGCTGGATAAGCATGCTTCAGATAGCCCCATCGTTGCACGGCACAACGGCGCATCGGCCACCCTGGCATTGAGCTACACCTTCTGAATGGCACCATGAAGAAAAGTGAGATGCGCAGCCACCGTCTTTTGCTTGCGGCACTGATTCTGTTGTATGTAGTGGTCTATACCCTGACAGGCGTGGCGCTTAGCCTGTTGGATGCGCCGGGACGGGGATAGGGAGCGAGCGGTATAAACAGCGTGATCGGGCTGGTTATGCCGTGACTTAAATAGAAAATTAACTTTTCGTAAAGCGGTTCAGACATTAATGGTCAGCGTTAGAAGTTTCGGGTACATCCGGAGGTTTTAATTATCGCTATATAAATTGATTAAGGTTGTTAATTTAGAACGCGTCGTAATCTATCTTGCTAATAAATTTTTTAAAAGACTATGGGTGTAGTTAATCTATATAGACTGGGCAAGGTTTAAATATTATAAATTAAAATGTGATCTATTAAGATAGCCTCTTCGCTGTGGTAGCAGCGCATGGAATTTACAGGGGCTGAACTGATGAAAAATAAAAAAAGTGCTACACCTCATGATGCTACTTTTCGACAGTTTCTTACGCATCCGGATGTTGCCAGAGATTTTATGCAGATCCACCTTCCGGAGAAATTGCTTAAAATCTGCGATCTCACCACACTGAATCTTGAGTCCGGATCATTTGTTGAAGACGATTTGCGTCAATACTTCAGTGACGTTTTGTATAGTCTCAGAACCTCAACCGGTGACGGATATATTCATGTTCTGATTGAACACCAATCCACCCCTGACAGGCATATGGCATTCCGCCTGATACGTTATGCGGTAGCCGCTATGCAGCGCCACCTTGAAGCTGGCCATAAAAAACTGCCTTTAGTCATACCTGTACTGTTCTATACCGGTAAGCGCACTCCCTATCCGTGGTCGACCCGCTGGTTCGACGAATTTGATGATCCGGTAGTGGCGGAAAGCCTTTATAGAGGCGCCTTCCCGCTGGTGGACATTACGGTCATCCCGGATGATGAGATCATGACTCATCGCAGTATGGCCGCCCTGACGCTTTTGCAGAAACATATTCATCAACGCGACATTGCAAGCCTGACTGACCATCTGGTCACGCTACTCATGGCCGATTATCTTTCTTCACCCCAGGTGATGACGCTGATACACTATTTACTGCAGGCTGGTGAGTCAGCTGACTACGAAGCTTTCGTTCGCGAACTGGCACAGCGGGTGCCACAACACGGAGACGCACTGATGACCATCGCACAGCAGCTTGAACAAAAAGGGATCGAAAAAGGTCGCGCAGAAGGTATCGAGCTTGGTGAACGGCGTGGTATTGAGAAAGGTCGTACTGAAGGGCAGCGTGAAGCTACCCTGAAAATTGCGCGCACTATGCTACAAAACGGCCTTGATCGTAAAACTGTCATAGAAATGACCGGCCTGACGTCAGACGATCTGGCGCAAATACGACACTAATATAAACAAGAGTAAACCCGGTCATGACCGGGTTATCGTTTTAAATACCGCACCAGATAAATCATCATAATTATCAGAAAGGTGTAACCTGCATACGTCCTGAACTATAAGCCATTATTTGTCTGGCTGACGCTGCAGGAAATTCCAGGTTGCGCCCAACATGCCGGAGTCGTTGCCGTAGGTCGCGGTATCAATGCGGATATCAAGATCATATTTTGCCAGCTGCTCTGCCAGTTCCTCGAGGAACGGCTCCCGCTCGGTAATTCCACCACCGATAAATATCATCTGCGGATCGAACACGCTGAAGAGGTTATATAAGCAGGCTGCAAGATCCTGGTAGAATTTATTCACCACCTGCTGCGCGGCTTCTTCTTTGCGATCGTATGCGTCAAAGACATCTTTACCCGTGACGTCGTCGGAAGATTTTTCGATGAGCTGGCTGTAATTCTCCCGAAGCGCCGTCATGGTACAGCTCTGGCTCATGGTGTGGCGTTCAATATTGCTGCTGGTGGGGCGCGAAGTCAGCAGGCAACCAAACTCGCCCGCGCGATTACGACCGCCCCGGATCAGCGCGCCGTTGCAGAAGGCCGCTCCGCCTAATCCTGTGCCGATAGTTAACATCAGAAAATCACTGAGCTTTTTTGCTTTGCCCAGCCACTGTTCAGCCAGTAAGGCGCAATGGGCGTCATTTTCGACCGTGGCAGGCAGTGAGGTTTTTTCCGTCAGCCACTGGCTCAGATGAAACTGGTCGAAGTCCCGAATGGTGCCGCCCATGGCGATATATCCGGCTTCTGCATCAATATAACCGGGCGTGCTGACGGCGATGCCAGCACAGCCGGGATTTTTCTCCAGCCAGGCCAGGATCTCATCAAGTATTTTGTCGCGTGAATTATGGGAAATATCAGCACTCTCACTGGTCAGAATATTTCCCTGCTCATCAATCACGCCCATTTTTAAAGAGGTACCACCAATATCGAAAGCTGCAATCTTCATTAACGTTCTCTGAGGTTGTTTTCATCCGATTAATTGTAGTGCTGAAAGAAAAAGGGCAGGGGGTCTGACGGAGGCAATTTTGTCAGGAAAGGTACAGATTTATAAAGCGAGTGTTGTACAGAGGGTGTTTTGATAAACCCCGGCACACACGGAACAGCTGTGCATGATTTTCAGGACGTTCGATGTATTACCCGCGCTGAGAGGGTGTCTGGCAGCGCGGGCTTAATCGTCACTCTGCAGTCATTGCCACTTACGCAACAGGAGACTGGCGTTGACGCCGCCAAAACCAAAACCGTTCGACATGGCATAAGTCAGCGCCGTGGGACGTGCATTGAGCGCCACCAGGTCAAGATTGCCTGCGGCTTCATCGGGATGATGGAGGTTCAGCGTCGGCGGAATAAGCTGCTGCCGCAGCGCCATCAGGGTGAATATCGCCTCAACGCCGCCTGCCGCACCCAGCAGATGGCCGGTGGCGGATTTAGTTGAGGCAATCGCGACCTGCGAATCATCGCCAAACACTGCACGAATAGCCGCCAGCTCACCGTGATCGCCAACCTGAGTTGAGGTTGCGTGTGCGTTGATATGCTGGACGTCTTCCGGGCTGATGCCCGCCTGATGCAGGGCGGTTCTCATCGCCCGCGCAGCCCCGCTGCCATCCTCCGGACCCGCGGTTAAGTGGTATGCATCGGCGCTGGTGCCATAGCCGACAATCTCCGCCAGCGGTGTCGCACCGCGTGCTTCGGCATGAGCCAGCGACTCAATCACCAGCAGGCCTGCACCTTCGGCCATCACAAAGCCGCTTCTGTCACGATCAAACGGACGTGAGGCATGGTGCGGCTGATCTTCATAGCCCACACATAGCGCACGTGCAGCCGCGAAACAGCCCAGCGTGACGCGATCCAGCGCCGCTTCTGTGCCGCCACAAATAGCAATGTCCGCTTCACCGCTTCTTATTAACCTTGCGGCGTCACCAATCGCCTGAACTCCCGCCGCACAGGCGGTAACGGGCGCACCCAGCGGGCCGGTGAAGCCGTGTTTGATCGAGACATGACCCGCGGCCATGTTGGCCAGAAACGAAGGTGCTGTAAAGGGTGAGAGCCTGCGCGGGCCGCGTGCATCGGTGGTGCGCACCGCGTCGGCAATGGCACCAAAGCCGCCGACGCCTGAAGCAATAATCGTCGCGGTACGTTCACGCGTCGCCTCATCTTCAGGATGCCAGGCTGCCTGATTCAGCGCTTCTTCTGCTGCCAGCAGCGCGAATTCTATAAAGCGCGACATCTTTTTACGCTCTTTCGGCGCAATGAACGCTTCGGGGTCGTAACCTGCCAGCGGATCTTCATCGATGCCCGGCACGCTGCCACCTACTGAAATACCGGTGCCAGCAGTAAGCGTATCGGGAAGGGTACGTATACCTGATTCTCCAGCCGTTAATCGCCGCCAGACGGTTTCAACGCCACAACCCAGTGGCGAAACGATGCCCGCGCCGGTAATGACAATGCGTTGTGATGAGGCTAAGTGACTCATTGGATTACTCCCGTAGAGAGTCCGGACAGTGATTGAAATGCTGCCGCAGACAATGGATACACGCCTTGAGCGCGGAAGGTGAGACCCTGCGTAGAATGGTGCGATGGACGAACGCAGGGATGGAATAGAGCAGAGAGAGATAAGCTTAGCAGCATCAGAATCCTGAGCGATAACCAGACAGAGTGCTATCGTTGCTCTTGTGACTAAATAAGTCAATAGTCACATCATGCGCAATGTTCAGGGCGCAAGGCTACGTAACACCAGCGCTGCCAGTTGTGCAGAGGCTTCTTCAGCGTCATCAAGGCTGTACTGCAGCAGTACCGGACTGGCGTAGGGTTTGATCACCCGATAGATTGCCTCCGCCGCTTCGTCAGCCGGGGTTTTACGCTCAAACTCACCTGCTTCACGCCCCCGGCGCAGGATCTGCTGAATCAGGCTGAGCAGTCGTTCTTCATGCGCCATCGCCGACGGCCAGCGGTCACGCGACGCGACGGCAGCAATATCATAGAGTTTACGTTCGTGAAAAAAGAGTTCAGTGCCGGTGACGGAAAGCGTGCGGAACAGTCGCCGCAGTTGTTCCGATGCTCCAGGCGCATCGGCGATAGCGACTTCGACGTGCTGCATAATCATCGCAAGCCGGGTGGAGCAAATCACTTCGCCAATCGCCTGTTTTGATTCAAAAAATTTGTAGATATACGCTTTGGAAAAGCCGATAGCACGGGCGAGATCGGAGACGGTGGTTTTTTCGTAACCATAATGCGCGAAGTGCTGCATGGCAGCATCGACAATCTGGTCACGCACATTGTGCCCGGCCGGGCCGCGTGTGCCATTTTCCGTTACGGATTGAGTCATTGTCAGAACCTGGCAGATCAAAGGTGGGTGAAAAAATTCAGTGACCACTGTTAAGGGTGGTCACATTTTAGGCCCTGTTGCGATCAAAAGCCATATTTTGAACGGGCTGAATGTATGCTGGTGTTGCTGAGTGCCACCAGCCGGTTATTGGCGCAGCGTATCTATAGAGATATTCCAGTGATTGAGCTTGTTATAGAGCGCCGTGCGAGAAATGCCCAGCAGCTTAGCGGACTGCCGCAGATTACCCCCCTGCGCGCGAAGGGTCTGCAGGATGCAGGCTCGTTCATTATCCTGCAACAGGCTGCTGGCCGCTGGTCTGTTTTCGGCTGCGCGCGTCACCATCGCTGGCGGCAAATCGGCAAGGTCGATGATGCTGCTCTGGCAAAGATTAACGATCCGCTCGACCAGATTTTCCAGCTCGCGCACGTTGCCGGGCCAGTGCCATGCCTGCAGGGCGTTCATTGCTTCAATGCTCACCTGCGGAGGCGTTTTATTCAGCCGCTGACACAGGGCGTGAATGAAGGTATTCACCAGATCAGGAATGTCGCTCTGGCGTTCACGCAGGGCAGGGATGGTCAGGGAGATAACATTGAGGCGATAGAACAGGTCACGGCGGAAAGCACCCTGTTCCACTGCACTGAGCAGATCGCAATGGGTTGCCGCCACGATGCGGACATCCACTTTCAGCGGATGCGCCGCTCCGATGCGCAGTACCTCACTCTCCTGCAGCACGCGCAGCAGGCTGGTCTGTGCCTCCAGTGGCATCTCACCAATTTCATCCAGAAACAGCGTGCCACCGTCGGCCAGCTCAAATTTACCTGCCGAACCGCCGCGCCGTGAGCCGGTGAACGCGCCATCGACGTAGCCGAATAGCTCACTCTGCACCAGGTCACGCGGCAGTGCGCCGCAGTTAACCGCGACAAAGGACTCATGCGCCCGGCTGCTGGCATTGTGGATCGCCTGAGCAAACAGCTCTTTACCGGTTCCGCTTTCACCGGTCAGCAGAACGGTACTGTCACTGCGACTGCTGGCGCGGGCATCCTGAAGAGCCTTCTGCAGCGTGGGTGCCTGACCACGAATCATCTCAAAGGTATAGCTGGCGCTGACGCCAAGCACACGACGGGTAATGGCACGGATGCGCTGATTTTCCCGCAGCGACAGGATGCGACCGCCATCCGGTGCCGGCATCAGCGAGACCAGGCATGAAACACTGGGTCTGCCATCGGGGCGGAACACCATCTCGCGGTCATTACAGCAGGGTAGTGTGAGCAATGAACCGGACTGGGGCTGAAGCACCTGATCGATCAGGGCGTTGTCGGTATCAATACCGGCAAAGATCTGACGAGCGTAGCGATTCAGGGTTTTGATGCGTCCGTCGCGGTCGCAGACCACAACGCCCTCATTCAGGGTCTCCAGTATCGACTGCTGCTCGGCCAGCAGACGGCGTAAGGTGAGTTGCTGGCCAATTGCCTCTGCGGCAGCCTGCACGGTGCCCAGCGTATGGGCACTGAAATTGTCAGGCGTGGCGGTCAGCGTCAGTACGCCGGTCATACGACCGCTGGCATCACGGATAGGAGCTGCGGCGCACTGCCGGTTACGTTCACGCAGCGCGATTTTCCAGTTTTCTCCGCTGAGTACATAGACCAGCCGCTGCTCGCGCAGGCAGCGCGCGGTGCAGTTGGTGCCGAGCACCTCCTCACGCAGGATGCTGCCGACCGGAGTCAGGTCGCTGCCGCAAAAACTCAGTACGATGCCTTGCGCATCTGTGAGATTGATATGACCATCGGGATTGTAAGCCAGCAGGTTCTCCATCACGCTATGCGCCACAGTAATCAGCTCACTGTTATGACGCAGAACGGCGGCCAGCTCCGTTGGATCGGAGGCACTGTACTCAAAAGATACCGGATCGATGCCATGTTCGTGCGAGCGGTTCCATGACTGCAAAATACTGCGGCGGATCCAGCGCGGCTGTTCACCCTGGCTAAATGCCTGCCAGCCCCGGGCAAACCGAGCTTCCCACTGTGCCGCATCACCGCCTTCCGGCAGGCTGAATATGGCATCGCTCTCTTCTTTATTAGGCAGCAAATCATGCAAAGATTGCATTTCACTCTCTCGTGGTCGATGGAATGTCCATTTTAATGACATGTTAAGTTGACATGTAAATTTTATTTTCAATTCTGATGTGCCATCTGCGAGCGCGTTCACATAAAAGCCCGCTTTAAAACTGGCATCCACTTTGCAACGCTGACACTAACTCTCACCTGTCAAAAACAATGGGAAAGTTAAGGTGTTATGCGTAAACATAATCTGAAGTTGTTGCTGTTCATCTGTTCCATCGCCTCATTGAGCGGGGTGATCCTCGGTTATGACGCCTCAGTGATTTCCGGCGTTATTGAGCCATTGACGGAACACCTTGCACTAACGCCGTGGCAAAGTGGATGGGCTGTTTCAAATGTCATCCTCGGCTGTATCGTCGGCGCTGGCTGTGTCGGCGCGATCTCAGATCGGATCGGGCGTAAACCTACACTGGTGATCACCGCGCTGTTATTTGCCGTGTCTGCGGTGGGTTCTGCGCTGGCAGATTCCCTAACCGGTTTTGTGATTTACCGACTGGTGGGTGGCCTGGCGGTCGGGATGGCGTCGGCAATTACGCCGCTCTATATCGCAGAGGTCTCACCTAAGGACTGGCGAGGGCGCATGCTTGGGCTGCAGCAGATGCTGATGGTTGGCGGTCAGGTCACGGTCTATGTGGTGAACTACCTGATTGCACGCGGTATGCCCCATGCCTGGATAGTCAGTGAAGGCTGGCGCTGGATGCTGGCGTCGGGTGTGGTGCCTTGCCTGCTGTTTCTGGCACTGGTGCCCTTTATGCCGGAATCACCACGCTGGCTGGCGTTAAACGGCAAGCGTGAACGCGCGCTGGCAGTGCTGACCCGGCTTTCGACGCCTGAACATGCGCGGCGTTTGCTGGCAGAAATCAGTGCGCCGGACGCGGATTCTGTTACCCGTCAGCAGGGAACCCGTCTGCTCCGCGACGCCAGAATGCGTTACATCCTGCTGATCGGCTGCGCGATTGCGATTCTGCAGCAGGTTTCGGGCATCAACATCCTGCTGTATTACGCACCGTCGCTGCTGCAGAACATCTCACCGGATACACAGACCTCCCTCTATCACAGCATTTTCCTCGGACTGGCGCTGCTGGTCGGAGTAGCGTTTTGTCTGAACGCAGTGGATCGCTGGGGACGGACGCGTCTGCTGCGCTGGGGAGCGCTGGGTTGCGCTGTCAGCCTGGTGATTACCGCCTGGGCCTTTATAGCGCAGATCGGTGGCCTGCTGCCGGTTGTGGGCCTGGTGGCGTTCGTACTGATTTTTGGTATGTCATGGAGTCTGGGTGCCTGGCTACTGATCTCTGAAATATTTCCCAACCGGATTCGTGCGGTCGCGATGGGCTACGCCTTTTCTTCGATGTATCTCGCCAATTTCATCGTTACTCAGACTTTCCCGATGATGAACCGTAGCCGTTTGCTGATGGATCACTTCCATGGTGCTTTTCCACTGATGCTCTGCGCCGCTGGCTGCCTGGTGGCCTTCTGGTTTGTAAAACGTTTTCTGCCTGAAACCCGAGGCATCTCACTGGAGCACATCGAGCCGCTGATGCTTTCAAAATCCCGTCGTTTTGCCGCCAAAGCGCAGGCGACATCCGGACACCCTATTCAGCCTGACTGGGCTGACAACAAAAAACAGGAGCAGTTATGAACCTTAAAACAGTACGAGTGGGATTGATCGGTGCTGGCCGCATGGGCAGTTTTCATGCAGAGAATCTGGCGCTGCGGGTGCCTGGGGCACGGCTGACAGCGGTCGCCGACCTGCAACCCGGCGCAGCGCAGAAACTGGCAGACCGGCTGGGGGTGGAGAAAGCCTATACCGATATCCAGGCGTTACTCAATGACAGCGAAATCGATGCCGTTGCTATTGCTACGCCGGCTCGCACTCACGCCGAACTGGTGATCGCTGCAGCCCGGGCTGGCAAGCACGTGTTTTGCGAAAAACCGATGGCGGTAACGCTGGATGAGGCAGATCGGGCGATCGCGGCCGCACAGGATGCGGGCGTTGTGTTGCAGGTCGGCTTCAATCGTCGATTCAATGCAGGCTTCGCCGCAGCTATTGAAGCTGTCAGAGCAGGCACCAATGGCACCACCCAGCTAAGCCGTTCGGTGACACGCGACCCTGGCCTGCGCGATCCGGCCCCGATCCCGCAGTGGACCATCTTCCTTGAAACCTTAATCCATGACTTCGACACCCTTCTGCACTTCAATCCGGGTTCCCGGCCGGTTGAGGTCTATGCGCTGGCTGATGCGCTGGTGCGTCCCGATTTTAAAGATAAGGGATTACTTGATACCGCGGTGGTGACCATCCGCTTTGATAACGGTGCCATTGCCACTGCGGAAGCCAACTTCCAGGCAGTTTACGGTTATGACGTTCGCGGTGAGGTGTTTGGCAGTAAAGGTATGCTGCAGGCGGGCAACATCAATCAGGACAACTGTGTGCGCTATCACGCCGAGGGTATTGCCATCGCAACGTCTCGAATGGATACCGATCTGCTGCGTGAGGCCTATGTTGCTGAAATGGCAGAATTCGCCCGCGCGATTCTGCACGGTGACACGCCGCGCGCTACTGGCACTGATGCGCGTAACGCGCTGGAAATTGCGCTGGCCTGTATTGAATCGGTGCAGCAACGCAAACCCATTCTGTTGGGAGAACGCTAATGGCCGGTTATCAGCTTTCAGTCTGTGCGGAGATGGTGTTTCTCGAACTGCCTTTTATCGCGCGTGTTGAGCGGATTCATGCGCTGGGATTTGGCGTGGAGATCTGGAACTGGGCCAACAAAGATATCGACGCGCTGGTGGCGACAGGTGCGCGTTTTACCTCCATGACCGGCTACCTCAACGGTAACCTGACTGATGATGATGAGATTGCAGAGTTGCTGCATAGCGCAGAAACCTCACTGGCGATTGCAGATCGTCTGAACTGCCCGAGCCTGAATCTGCATGGCACCGGGCTGGATGCTCACGGCCAGGCGGTTCGTCCGGTTGAGGTGGTTACCGGTGAGATGTGGCTTAAAGCGGCCGACACCCTGCGGCGTGTCGCTGCGCTCGGCGAGCAGGCCGGGCGGGTATTTACTCTCGAAAACCTGAATCTGGCAGTTGATCATCCGGGTACGCCATTCGCACGGGCTGCCGATACGCTGGCGCTGGTCGAAGCGGTCAACAGCCCGGCACTGAAGATGAATCTGGACCTCTATCACGCCCAGATTGGAGAGGGCAACCTGATAGAGCTGATACGACGCTGCGGCCCCGCTGTCGGTGAAATCCAGGTGGCTGATGTGCCGGGGCGCATGCAGCCTGGCACCGGGGAAATTAACTATCGCGCCATTGCCCGTGCGCTGGAGCAGGTCGGCTATTGCGGCGTCGTTGCGCTGGAGGGCTGGGCCGAAAGCGACAGCGAAACAGCCCTGGCACAGTTCCGCGATCACTTTACGTTGTGAGCTCTGCCGCCGGGTATTTGCCTGTTGCCCGGCGGTTCTATCAATAATAAACCCTACAGGATTACGCGATGAAAACCAAAATGTTAGCACTGCTGCTCAGCCTGATGATCAGCGTTACCGCCTGGGCTAAAACACCTAAAATTGGTGTCGCACTGGCTAATTTCGATCTTAACTTCGTATCGATTCTGCGGACGCAGATGGTGGATGAGATAAAAGCGCTGAAAATGGATGGGCAGTTCGTCGATGCCAAAGGGGATGTAGCTCTTCAGGTACAGCAGGTTGAAGACTTTATCAATCAGGGCGTGGATGCCATTATTCTCAACCCGGTCGATACACAGGGCGTACTGCCGATGGTGAAAGCGGCAGAAGCGGCGGGCATTCCGCTGGTGTTTGTTAACCGTAAACCGGAAGTGAAATTACCGTCCAGTATGGCCTATGTCGGTTCTGACTCTGCCCTGGGGGGTGAGATGCAGATGGAAGCGCTGGCAAAACAGATGAACTATCGGGGCAATGTCGCCATTTTAATGGGCGCATTATCAAATGAAGAAGCGCGGGAACGGACGCGTGCCGTTGAAGCGGTGATCGCTAAATATAAGCAGATGGCGGTAATCGAAAAACAGACTGCACGCTGGCAGCGTAATGAAGCGGTAGACGTAGTTTCGGGCTGGCTGCTTAATCAGCGACCGATCGATGCAATCGCCGCCAATAATGATGAAATGGCTATCGGGGCTATTATGGCGCTGAATCAGGCGAAAAACAGCCACATTCTGGTTGCCGGGATCGATGGCACGCCTGATGGTCAGCAGTTCGTCAAAAATGGAAAGATGACGCTGACTATTTTCCAGGATGCGAAAGGGCAGGCGACAGGCGCTGTGAAAGTCGTGAAAGCGTTACTGGATAAACAGAAAGTCGAATCACTGAACTGGATCCCCTATAAAACCATTACTCAAAGTAATTATGCGGAGTTTGCTGCCGCTAATCAGCCATAAAAATCGCCGCTAACCTTATGATTCTTTGTCGTTTCTTAAATAATTAACCAGCTGCCGGGCAGGGACGCACTCTGCCCGGCCCGTTCTGCTGGCTAATCTGTAAAAATTTCCTTAATCGCCTGATTAACGCGTCTGTAGTGCTTCTTCATATAAGCTGAATTATACTGTCGATAAATGAGCGGAAATTCAGTGATTTCTTAATGATTTACATAATCGATGATCAGGTTTCTTACAATTCTGATGACTGCACGCTTAGCCACATTCCTACTCAGGAATCGCTGAGCCTAAGTATTTCTTCAGGTCGGCTTTTTGAACAGTTACTGAATTCCGGAGGAGAAATACTGGCGCGTGATACGTTGCTGACCGAGGTCTGGGATAAATATGGCCTGCGTGGATCGAATAGTAATCTGAATCAATATCTGAGTATTGTGCGCAGGGCGCTCGCGGCTTATGGTTGTGAAAATCTGATTATCACCATCCCGAAAATTGGTATACGCCTGAATACCGATATTAAAATTGAACGTCAATCAGCCCCGGTCATGGGGGTGACGGAAGTTTTAACTGATGACATATCGGAAGGAAGTATAACTGAAGGGTCTGCTGAAAACGTTGTCCTGCCTGCCACTCCGCCCGGTAATCAGCTGCCAGCTACGTCCGTTAACGTCACCCGGCGATATTGGTTTGCTTCTGTTGCTCTGATATTGCTGGGCATGGTGCTCTGGTATTTCACGGTATCTCGTCCTGACGAGCAAATTATTCCAATGAGTGCCATTAAACTTGAAGGTGGCTGCGAAGCAGTATTATTGCAGGGTCTGGATGAGGTTGAACGACAGGCATTGGGTAAGCAAATAGTGCAAATTCTAAGGGAAAATAATCAAACCTGCGATGCGGGTCACCGGATTATTTTTGATAAAAACACCTCTTTTACTACTAAGAATTTCGGAAGAACAATTCTTTCATCGTGTAAAATTAATAGCGATGGTCATATCATCTCATGCGACAATTTTTATTATCTTGACTGGAGAATGGGATGAAGCGGAGCATTGGTATTAATATTATCTTCATGCTGGCTGCGCTATTAATGGTGACTTTTGCAGGGGGTTATTACTTAACACATCAGGCCAAAGATTTTCCTTTTCGATGCTCAGCGTTTAGCCGTTACGATCTCAGTCGTAATGATGATAAACGAATTGAGTTCGCTGTTGCCCAGGATTTACGTTTTGATAAAAAGGATTCAGGCTATCTGTTGCTGAATGGGCAGGCAACGAGCAATGACGGTGTTACTATTCTTAACAGAAGGGTTGCATTAATCAATGGCGCTAAAATTTCCGATGATACTTACCGGTATCAGATCAGCAAAGTTGTCACTTCGAATACTGATACTACCCCTGATGTCATCTTTAATAAGTTGTTAGCAGAGATCACGCTGGATCCAACGCATCTGCAGTTGGATGTCGATAAGATTGATAAAAATACCTATATTATCGGTGGGCCGATCTCCTATCTCTTTACCTGCCAGCGTTACTGAGCTCTGTAAACGGCTAATTTAGCGGTGTTCATAATGCATGAAACCGGGAAGGATTTATCCTGCCCGGTTTTTCTTTTAACGTTATGTCGTCAGGCTTTGCTGAGGAAAAGTATCAGGGCCAGCTCTGGAAACTCTTCAGGATATTATTAAACAGCTGAATTTCTTCATCGGTCAGGGGGGCAGCCTTTGACAAAGAGAAAATTAATACATCCTCCAGGTTTAAGGTGAAAATCGCCTGCTTTTGATAAAGCCGGATATTATCCGGGCGCAGAAAATCATAAGTAATCATGATGCCTGTGCTCAGATTATCGCCCAACACCACGGGTTGATTTGCCTGCTGCTGCCAGTCTTTCATTTGTCTCTGCAGAATAGCAAGCTGACTGCTGATATATTCTTCTGGATTGTTGTGATTGGCCAGTTTATCACGAGAAATAGTGACGGGTGGCATCGCTGAACGGGGATCCGCCAGCGTGTTCAGGGTTCGCTCGCAGTAGCCTTCCGGTAAAGTAATCATACCTTCGCTAAACCGACAAATATTTTTATCCATGTGTAATCTCCATTTCTTTAGTTTTTTCTGTCTGGCCAAATAACTGCTCTGCGGTAACTTCACTGAGCGTACCGTTATTTAACAGGACGATTTTATCTGCACTTCTTATGGTTTCCGGGCGATGTGCAATCATGATTCGGGTGATTTTCATTTGCTTTATTGCATTGTTGATCTGTGCTTCGTTATAGATATCCAGATGACTGGTTGCTTCGTCCAGTACCAGTATTTTTGGTTCGCGGTAGAGGGCGCGAGCTAGCAGAATACGCTGCAGCTGCCCGCCAGAGAGAAACGATCCCATATCACCGACAAGGCTTTGATAGTTCATCGGCATTTTCATGATATCGCCGTGAATTTGCGCCAGGCGTGCTACACGGGTAATTTTTGCGTGGTCAGGATTATTATCAAAGAAGCTAATATTTTCACTGATCGAGCCTGAGAACAGGATGTCATCCTGCATAACACAGCCGATGCGGTTACGATGGTGTTCAAGTCCTGTCTGGGTAATGTCCATTCCGCCCACGGTGATTGTTCCACCTTCCGGGTGCAGCAGACCCAGAATGATTTTGGCCATGGTGGTCTTTCCCTGACCTGAAGGGCCGACAATCGCAACGCTTTCGCCAGCCTTAATTTCCAGACTGGCACCATTTACTACCCAGGGTTCGGTAGGTGCATAGCGGAAGCGGATATCCGTTAGTTTGATATCCTGCGACGTTTCTGTCTCATCATGCGTATCTTTACTCACCAGTACCGGACTGGCTTCTGAGCTGACTTCAGTTTCTGACAACACGATATCAGCCAGTCGTTCACCATGCATACGCAGCATTCTGAAGTCGATTACGGCGTTGATCAGACCTGCACCGCGGCTCATAAACTGATCGGAGAAGCTAATAAAGGCGGTAAGCATACCTGCAGAGAAGTTGCCATCCAGTACTTGCAGCGCAGCCAGCCAGACCAGTACTACCCTGCCTACAGAAGTGAGCAATCCCTGGGCGGAACCAAACAAAATGTTAAGCTTCTGAATCACAATGCCTTTGTTGGTCGTATCCACCAGGAAATTCATATAGGCGGAGAGACGAGGCACCTGCTTGTTATTGGTTTTTACCGCCTGGATACCGCGAAGCGTTTCCAGTAAAGAAGATTGCGTGCGGGCTGAACTGATGATTTGCTCTTCATTGGCGCGGCGAACAGGATCATAAGCCATGAAGCGTAACAGTGCATAGGCGACAAAAAGGCCAATTACCAGCCAGGCAAGCTTAGCGTTATAGATAAAGAGCATCACTACTGTCACGATCGACATTACCCCATCCAGCACAGTACTAATGAAGCGGCTGGTCAGCGTACTTTGGATGGTGTTCAGCGAGCCATAGCGGGACAGAATGTCACCAACGTGACGGGATTCGAACCATTCAAGTGGCAGCTTTAACATATGGTGACAGACATTGACCGTCCACTGCACGCTGAGCTGGCTTGAGAACCAGCTCATCACCCATGAGCGCAGCGCTGTAATCATGGTCTGAAACAACGCAATCATGATAAAGCCGATCCCGAGCAAGGAGAGTAGTGAGTAATCTGCGGAGACCAGCACCATATCCATCACCCACTGCATAAAGAAGGGGGAGAGTACGCCGAAAAGCTCCAGAGCGATGGACAGGATAAGCACCTGGGCAAAGGCAGATTTCACCCCTGTCACACTGCCCACCAGCTTCATCATCGAGATGCTTTCTTTTTCTTTTTTGACCTCAAAAGTGGAGGAGGGAACCAGCTCCAGTGCAACGCCGGTGAACGCCGGTGATGCTTCTTTAAATGTCAGTTCCCGAATGCCGCGTGCAGGATCGTGAAGCGTGATCTTATTGCCGCGCACTTTTTTTAGCACAACGAAATGGTTCAATTCCCAGTGCAGAATGCAGGGCATGCGTAATTTAGACAGCTCTTCCATATCAACGCGTAACGCACGGGAACTCATATTGAGTTGTTGTGCCATGGCAATGACATCACTAAGTGTTGCACCCTTAAGCGACGTTGCGAACCTGCGACGCAGGGTGATCATGTCGATTTCATGACCGTGATAATTGGCAATCATCCCCAGACAAGCAAGACCACATTCCGTCGCCTGTGACTGACGAATCATCGGCAGGCGGTTAAACCATTTAAAATTGAGTTTCTCTAATAACAACACAGAACAGACCTTTTAATCAGAGAGAGATTTTGTGTCCAAGCGCAAAAATTGGCTCCAGCACCCATTCATAAAGACGACGTTTGTCGACGATAAAATCAGCATCCAGCGCCATACCCGGCTTGAGTTTTTCATTCTGCGCATAAGCAGTAATTGATTGTTTGTCCAGGGAGACCAGCACGCGGTACTGCTGTTCCTGAATATTGTTTTTGCCGGTTAACGTAGTGACTTCCTGAGGAGACAGAGCGGTGCGTGAAACCTCGATAACTTTTCCATACTGTTGACCAAACTTTTGATAAGGAAACGCTTTATAGCGCAGCACCACCCGCTGTCCCGGTTGGATAAAACCAATGGACTGCGTGTTTACCATGATGCGGGCGACCAGTTCAGTATTGCTTGGCAAAACTGCTATGGCTGACTGACCGGCGGTGAGCATCTGTCCATTTTTGACCATAATCATGCCGACATACCCGCTTTTAGGCGCACGTAATTCAAACGAGCGGCGCGCTTCATTTTCAGCCATCGACTGACGGTTATCAGCCAGTTGGCGCTCGATATCGTTACGCTTTTTCTCGTCATCCAGCGGTTTTTCATGCAGCTGTTGCTCGGTCTGAACAATTTTTTGCGAGATGTCCAACAGCTGACGTTGATATTCCTGGTAGCGCGCCTGGCTATCGAGCAGATTAGACTCCTGCTCTTCCATCTGACGGCTTGAGGCATACCCTTCGTTGTGCATGGCTTCCAGCTTGTCCAACTGCATTTTCGCCAGGGAAACCTGTTTCCGACGGTGTGTCAGTTGCAGCTTCAACTGCTCCTGCTGCAGTTTCAGACTGGCGATAGCGTCGGTCAGGCCCTTCATTTCAACCTGATGAAGCTTTTCAAGCGTCACCAGATCCTGCTGAAGCCTTTCACGCTGGCTTTCAGATTCTCGGCAATAACCTGACGAGTCTGACCTAACTGTGTTGAAACCTCTGATGACAACACCATAAGCACATCGTCTTTTTCAACATGCTGGCCCTCTTTTACCGGAATATCGACCACCGTAGCGCTTACGGGGGGCGGAATGATCAGCATGCCATTTTTAGGCAGCAGTTCTCCGGTAGAGGATTCATATTTTGTATAGCTGCCAAATATAAAAAACAGCGCTGTCGCGGCAGTGATCAGCACTACAACGGAAATAACTAACCAGCGATAAGGTGGGCAATAGAGTGCCACAATGCCCAGGTTTCCACGGTTGGCTGCATCAAGTGCCTCCTGACGGAATAGTGACTGTTCCATTTATATAATCATCATGAGTAAGGGATTAACGGCACTGAAAAAAATTCAGCATGTCGATTGATAGTGATCCGGTACTTTGTGCCAGATTAATGAGGGCGTTCAGGTAATTGAAGCGAGCTTCAGCCTGATCTTTAAGCGCACTAAAATATTTTTGCTGGGCATCAAGCTCATCATTTACCGTACGGAAACCCATTTCCCGGCCATATTGAACAGACACCACTTTTTCGCGTGAAGACTCGACGGCATTTTTCTGCGCGTTGATTAACGCTTTTCCATTCGTAAGACTAAGCCATGCTGAACGTGTATCTGTAGCCGCTTTGCGTTGTGCTTCCATGGTGGAATATTTCGCTGCCTGACGGCGATAGGCTGCTTCATAAGATTGTGAAATCTGGCTGCCACCCGCGAATAATGGAATAGAAACGTTAACGCCATACTGCAGATTATTACTTTTAGAGTTAGTGCCAAAAATAGCATCATAAAGTAAATTATCGTCGTTATCGTTACGGCTCCAGTTTTTGCCATATCTGGCGTAAAGTGACACGACAGGCATATGTGCGCCATCTGCAGCCAATACATCAGCATCGGCCTGATCATTCTGAAACAGGGCAATTTTGATTTCAGTGTTACGTTGCTGGCTGGCATTAATCGCATCAGTTAAAGAAGCGTAGGGCGAAGCGTTAAGGCACTGAAAGTTTACCGGCTCGACAGTGTCCGGACTGACACCCGATAAGCGACGAAATGCTTCTCCAGCCAGCAATAACTGACTACTCGCCTCTATTTCTTTGGCCTGAGCAAGAGCGTAATTGGCCTTAGCTTCATCCAGCTCTGTACGGGTGTTTTGTCCATTCAGAATACCGGCCTGCAGTTTTTGCTGCTGTTGTTTGAAGTTGTGACTGGCAGCTTTCGCAGCCTGTAAAACTTCCTGCTGATAGAGCACCGAAAAGTAGGCATTACTGATCGCATTTAATAACTTTTCTTCAGCTTTTTTTGACTGGGCTTCAGCGGTATTGGCAATAGCAACGCCTTTACGCCAGCCAGCATATTTACTCATATCAAACAGGGGTTGTCTGACGCTGAGATCGTAACTGTGATTTGTTACACCACTTTGATATTTTTTATCCGGCTGTTCCTGACGATCCCAGTTTCCTTCGAGCGTCAATGTGGGCAACATTCCGGCCATACCCTGCCAGTATTTTTGCTGATCGGCTTCACTGGTCATCTGGCTGGATTGCAATGCAGAGTCATAGGTTAATGCGGCTCGGGCAGCCTGCTGTAAGCTGGTCGCATAAGATCCAAATGGCACGCAGGACAGTACAATAAATGCAATTTTAAAATTATAAAATTTCATGATGCTCGCTGTTTCTTAAAAATTAAGCCCGAAATTAAATGAGTTGCTGGGCAAAGACATATTTAATCAAATCAGTATTAGACTGCAGCTGAAGTTTACGCATGGCGTTATATTTCTGCGTTGCAACCGTACTGATACTACGTTTACGTGCTTTAGCTATCTCCATTAAACTGTACCCGATAGCAAAAAGCCTGATTACTTCAACTTCTGCGGGTGATAAAAGTGTCTGTGCAGGCTCCTCTGAAGCAGAATGCGCCAGATCTTTCATCTTTTCTGAATAAAATATTTCAGAATTCGATGAGCAAACCCAGTGCAAAGCTTCTACCAGATCCCGTATATCATCACGTTTGCTCACTATTGCATTTACCGGAATTTGCAATATTCTTTTCAAAATGGCCGGGCTATTCTGTGCCGTAAAGATAATGATTTTAAGCTTAGCATTATGGTTGTAAATTTCTTCTAGTTTTCTAACGCCGTTCAAATCATTACGTTCAAAGTTAAAGCAAAAATCAGTAATTAATATATCAGGAGGATCGCTATTCAGTTTTACAAAAAGGTTTTCTGCTTCTACCGGGTATGCTGCAATGTCCAGGTTGTGAAATCCGGTTGAGAGTATTTTTTGTATTGAATAAAAAATAAAAGGACTCTCATCAGAGACACCAACTTTAAACCTCCTTCCTTTTAATGGCCTATCCACTGATAAAATCCTTTCTCAGTTTATAAAGTCTGGTAAAGGGCTCCGAAGAGCCCATATGGTTACTGATAACTAATGGTATAGGTAGCAACTGCGTTAGCACTACCAGGAGTTATTGTGGCAGCAGTCTGGTAATAACGTGCATATAAGGGCACTGTTATCAATGCAGACGACAGTGGATAAGCTGCAACTCTGTATGGTGCTGCCAGTGCAACAGGTTGCTGGCTTTCATTCAGAATCTGAACACCCACTCCGCTGGCAGTTGAGGTCGAATTCAGAGAAACTACGCCGACATCCGATAGCCCATCAGCCGCATCCCCATCCAACTGCATCATAACGTCAAAGGTACCTGAAAGAAGTGCCTCACAGTTAAGCTGAAGATTAAAAGCGGTAGATGGGCTGGTTTGTCCAATACCGGAACCCAACCCACTACTGGTATTCGCTGTGTAACTCCCTAATGACACCTTCGGGTTAACATCACCTGCTGCTGAGCAGGTTTGATCCCTCACAGTGATGCCGCTTTTAATATATCTGACATAAAGTTTCAGGTCATTTCCTGGTACCAATGAGCCTACATCAAATACGTTGACATAGTCCGGAAGCAAATTGGGGCCAGCCATCGAGTTTGACGTCCGCACAATCTGAAAAGGCACATTCAATGTGACATCAGTATAAGCACCGACTGTACCGCCACTGGTTAACGCGTAAGTAGCGATCTTGTTGCCGGTAGGAATATTTGCAGCGTCGGTGGACATTTCACCACCGTAACCGGTATAAATGGTCAAGCCATAACCAAGTGCATCTTCAGCTATTGTTTTACGCTTTAAGTAAACCTCTGCTGTTAATCCATCTAAAAACTGTTGCAGATTATCCAGGGCACATTTGAACGTGACTGTTAAATTGCCACTATGCACGACCGTGCCAACCGGAACAGCTGCCGAAATGTTTATCCCTAGTGAGCGGAAATCTAATACCGCATCAGAAAGAGATTTTTTGCACGTCAGTGTGACATCATCTGCCGCGTTCGCATTAATTGGTGCTAGCATGACGAAACCAGATACTATAGTCATGATGCTGACTATTCTGGTCAGTGTCCTTCTTAAGTTAATAAACATCATAATGTCACCCGATTAACCCTGATTATCTTTGTTTATTTCGCCGTTAGATACGTAGCGAACAGGTTTTGATTGATCGCTGCTGCATGTTGTTGTGAGCCTTGCAAGGGTGTTGTTTTCACTGGAATTAACAACACCAGACTCCAGGTTAACCAGACACTTATCACTGGCTGCTTTACCCCAGGAAATATGCAGGCGGCTGACATCTTTATTTAACCTCACATAAATCTGACCACCCTGTGAAACAGTGGTGATAAGGTTACCGTCTTCATCATTGACCGTTGCACCAAATGGCAAGGCGTTTCCGTTCGGCTGATTAGCACGAATTAACAGTGGCTTTCCTTTACTGGTTTTATAATCAAGTCTGACGACTGCACCCTCAACAGGAATAACGCGCTGCTGAGTTGATTCAAGCTCAACATCCAGTGGAATTCCTTTTGGGTCGATGGCCAGTTCGTTTATCCGGTACGGGTTAAGGTTTGGCACAATAGCTTTGCCGCTGCCGTTTAACACAATATTGGGATAGCCAAGTACACGCGCGCCCTCTGCATCTTCTGCGGTAACAACAGCATAAGTCGTAGACTGATAAGCGCTGAAATTAATGCTATCAGGTAAAGCGACTACCGCACCGCTGATACCACCCGAGGCAGAATAATAGTTTTGCCCTTTAGTATAAGACGCCGTCAGCATACTGTAGGGCGAACGGTATTGCCCACTAACTGAACCGGACTTCTCATTATCAGTATCGCGCGCTATTCCAACGTTATAGTTATATTGGTCATGTTCACCCAGAACACCATTAACTGCTGTTTGTGCATTCACACCCTGTTTATTATGTGTTGCACTTCCGGTTACATAACTTTGACTTTCGCTGCCAATTGGCACCGAGAAGTCGAGTGACAGTTGAGTGTCATGCCCGCCGGTTGAATATAATAATCGGTTTGCTGATAAAGTATAGGAGACCCGACCAATTGTATTATTGTAACCCAGCTGAAATTGCGTATTTGTTCCGGCAGAATCCCAGTAATTCTGAACGAAACCAGTAAGATAGATATTCCCATATGACTCCCCAAAATTTTGGCTTGCCGTCATAGAAAAACGTTGTTTGGGGCGCGAAAGATAATTTGACGAACTGTTTTTATTATTTTTTTTATAATAGTTATTGATTTGTAATGCGTTATCAAAACTGTAATAACCGGATGATGAGAAGCGGTAAGCCGCCAGAGTAAAATTCGTGTTAGTCTGAGAAACCTTCTTACTATAAGTTGCCCGATAACTTACACCTTGCTTTTTCTCATCACCATATTTTGTCTGAGCGCCAGTAATATCCAGTGAGATCGCACCAACAGGTAAACCAAATGCACCTCCCAACAGCACAGAGGTGTAGTTATCTGATCCCAGAATACCTGAGTAACCAGTCAGACTATTGCTAAAACCATGCTGAATAGTGCCCTGATAGACCGAAGGTGTATAAACCATATTGTCTTTTCGGGATACACCACCGGTCAGACTATAAAAAGTCATGCCCGGACGTTTCAGACGCGTCATCGCTGCGTAAGGAACTGAGAAACGGGTCTCACCGCCGTCAGCTTCTTTCACGGTCACGTCTAAATCACCACCGTAGCCTGTAGGATAAAGATCGGTGATATTAAAAGGGCCTGGTGAGACCGTCGTTTCATAAATTTTGTTGCCATTTTGCGATACAGTTACCTGAGCGTTGGTTCGGGCTACGCCGCGGATTTCTGGTGCATAGCCTCGCTGAGAGTCTGGCCACATCTGGTCAACTGTAGATATTTGCGCACCACGAAAAGAAAGCGTATCGAAAATTTCGCCACTGGTATTGCCTTCACCTAATAACAGCCGTGATTTTATTTGCGGAATATCACGCTGGACATAGGTATTAATTGCATCGTAATGATGATACTCGTTGTTTTTTTGACGTTGCCAGCTGAGAGAACCATCGTGACGGAACATCCATCCGCCAAGGTTAAAGCCCGCCAGCGCACGGCCATAAAATGAGTCATATGCCTGACCGTGATTTACAGAGCGATAATAGTTGGTGTTATAGGTTAGCGTAAGTGCTGTTTCACCCTTATCCCAGAATTCTGGCGCAACGTAGCCGCGCGCAGATCGCAACAGATAAATTTGCGGAATTGAGATATCCATCTGCATATCGGCAGAATTGATAGCTGCATGACTCTCTTTAACTACCTCCTCCAACGCCATACACTGTTTACCAGAGCGCAAATCTTCAGCTTGTCCCGGGCTAAAAACTGTGTCCTTAAGTGACAAGCTTTTGACCAGATCATAGGAAAGGCACGCTTTGGTTCCCGCCCCTTCACGAATGACCTGAACATTTTCCCGACCAATCTGACGACCATTCAGGAAAATATCCACCGTATAAGTACCAGGATCAATAGGGTTACCGGTTGCATAGCGGGCCACATCAACTTTAACGCCCGGTAAATTCTTCACAAATGATTCGTCAAAATCATACGAATTTTCTGCAAATGCGGCGCCTGTTGATGCAGTTAAAAAAAGCGCTAGAAAAGATCGGTAAAATATTTTTCCCGTTGGTTTATTATTTTTAATCATCCTTGCCATCATTATTACCCCTGATGAGTTACCAAAGTTACTGACTAATTTTGGCGTCTACATTGCGTGCAGCGCCATAATCATCCAGATATTGATAATGAAAGTTTGTTTTTATTTGATTTGCGTTCAATCCTTTTAGGGAGAAGCTTTTTGTTTCGCCTGGTGCAAGCATTTCTCCCTTTTCACTGACTACTTTTCGCCCCGCGTTATCCTCGGCATTGATCTGTGAAACGTTGACGTAAAACGAAGAATTATTGGTTGCTGTCAGCTGATTCGCTTTCTCCCCTTGATGCCAGATAAGACCCGACGCTGCTTCTGTGGCTTGCATCGCATCGAACCGGGCTGGGCGAAAGAAAATTTTGATGCGACTACGAATAGCCATTTGCAACTGATTTTGATTCGCAAGGCTTTTATCGCGAGGAGGGATGTCGAGTACGTTAAGCCAGAATACCGACTCTTTATCTTTGGGCAGGTTTGAACCGGTATAAACGATACGTAATGTCTGTCCTTTGTTAGCCTCCATACGGAAAACAGGCGGTAGCAAGACAAACGGTACGTTTATTTTATCCAGTGCTTCATCAGGATTTCCATTGTCAATCCAGGCCTGTACCAGCGCAGGTTGATTGCCATGGTTATCTAAGCGGACTGTGACTTCTTTTTCTGTTGCGGGGTAGATTACCCGGGTGCCGATAATCGTCACGCTGGCAAAAGCCGATGAGGTCACCGTAAAAGCCAGCAGACAGGAGATCAAAAATTTAAAACTTTTTTTTTTCATGATTTTGACAGAAATGATGATAGAGGAAGAGAGGTGGGAACAGATGCTCCCACCATAATCAATTACAGGTAATTGATTGAATAATTCACAGCTGATAAGACGGTACCAGCAGTAGCTGCACCAGTTGCATAGTACTGAGCAGAATAGGTCAGAGTACCTGCACCAGCAGTCAGAGCGACAGTTTTTGGAGAGGTGGTCTGCTCAGTGCTACCCGCGTTCAACACGCCATTTCCGCTATCCAGCAGCTGCAGGTCAACATTCGTTGCAGTACCAGTATTGGTCAAACGACCATCAGCATTGACGTTGGCACCTTGTTCAAAGTAAGCGTACACGTCACCAGTCGTAGCTGAGCAATTGCTCAGCGCCATAGTGAAGCGAGTGTTACCTGCAGTCTGACCAGATGTGCTTAAAATACTACTTGCTACTTTAGGCAGTGTAACGGTTGCAGTGCTGCCGCCGCCGTTTACGCTTACAGTACAAGTCTGAGACGCAATATTTCCTGTGAAGTTAATGGTGCCATCTGAAGCTTCAGCAGCATTAACGTGAGCAGCAGCCAGCATCAGACCAAGAGCAACCATAGATAACTTTTTCATATACTTTCCTTTGTATAAAATAATTAATAACATCAATTAATGAACGATTTAATAATCGTTCACTTCCCTGGAGGATTCATTCCTCACAAGAGAATTAGAAAATCAGCAATCCAAATACGACTGCTGCTGCGACACCAACAATACCCATGCCAAAGGCAGACCCACTAACCGGGTTCGCTGCTGGAATTGAGTCTGGGCGCGTCCATTCAGTTTTCTCTTCTGAGCTTGCGCCTAGCTGCTTAAAGAAATCCAGGATCACCGAAGTTAATGAACCACCGCTAACGCCTTCGATTTCTTTATTGTTCAATTCACGCATGTTGTTTCCTTAAGCTGTAATTACAGATGCATTAGGATCAAACTGGTTTTCAACGACCGCGTTAAACCAGCCTGCCGTGCTATCCCAGCCATTCATAGCACCATATAAAGCACCATCAACAAGACCAAGGACTGCGCCGACAATCAGACCTACACCGGCAGAGACAATACCAACACCCAACACGCCACCGGTACTTCCGCCACTCATTCCCCATTTAAGACCAAAAGAACTAATACCTGTAACGGCACCGACAACTACAGCACCAATAAAGTCAAAAAAACCTGCTCCTGAAACGTTTTGCATTTCAAAAGATGTTAACTCTCTCATCGATATCTCCATGTATCATTTTTTCAATATTATTATTTATGCCGCTTCTAGCGAACGGCGCTATTAGAATGGGTGGTCATAAAAAATGAAATAGTAAAACATCCATAATTCTTCTTTTGTTATCGTAAGCAAGGATATGGCTATTATATTTTTACATAATATTAACTGCTGTTGGTATTCTGGAATTTTTTGAGCGTACATTATTCTTATGCGTGATTTAACCATTAACAGCACTGCTTATGCCTGATGCTTAAAATTATCTGGCATCCGGGAAACGCATGCCATGAACGCGGTTCAGTAAAACTGATTCATCTATGAATAAGCTTGTGCATAAAGCCATGAGTTAATGATTTCACTTGCCTGAATGTGAAGTCATTTGAGAAGTGGAATTAAAAAGGGAAAAATCCCATTTGCCAGCGCCTGGTGCTTTAAGCTAAATAAATCATATTTATCAGGATAAAAAACTAAATATATAAAGATAATCAATTTAAGTATCTGTTTAATGGGTGTCGTGGTTTAATTCCTTCCATGCAATGCTGCCTGACAGCGTAACTTTAGTAAGGAGTATTAACATTGATGCCAATTTGATTTGTTTCTTTTCAGCCATGCTGGAAAATTGAGAGGGGTGTTTAAATACGTGCTTTTAAAATAGCATAATCATAACATCATCTTTCAAATGGTAATGGGAAATTCTTTTTTTAGGAAAAAAGTTATAACACTGCCCGTAAGGTGCTACAAAGTAGATTTATGTGCTAACTAAACAGCGTTTGAATGGTGTAAGATCTGGTTATTGTTTCTTTTATTAGCCTGAATGTCTTTATTTATTTGTATTTGCGGTTTTGAATTTTGTTGGGACGGTTTTATTATAGTGGAACCGATAAAGACTATTTTTAACTGCCCGAGTTATGGAGGCGAGCTCAGGTAAGCGAGTACACCAGGCGAAAGAGAAAGAGACTATAAAAAACTGATTTTACGAATTGTTGCTAATCACTGACCAATGCGTCAGTTAGATTGAGTTAATTAATATGTATAGAGTGACTGAAAATCATGAACGGATCATCGATGCATTAGCAGGATTTACGCAGATTGCTAATCCAGATGAAATTTCAAGAGGCAAGCGCCGTTATCATTTGACTAAAGATCATGTACGTCGCGTTATGTTCATTCTTGACGGCGATTTTTTACTTAAACTTAAAGGCGAGAATAAGGTTTTGAATATCTTATCCGCTCCGTTTGTTGTCGGCGTCACTCCAGCTTTAGACGAGCCGCCAGTCTATCTGGAACGAGTCGATTATGGAAAAGTCAGTTTCATTGACTATGACGTGTTCTGGCGATTGGTTTTTGAGAAAGATCTTTTTAATGACGCAATGTCTATTTTATCAGGACAGTATTCTGATCTGATGAATTACATTCAGTTACCAAAAAGTAACTCATATGATGAAGTTCTTTCTTTGATTGAAAGATGGAAAAAACTGCCGACTCATTTAAAGAAACGATTTTCAGCACTATATCTTATTGAAAATAGTTCTCATTTATCAAAAAGTTCCATTTGCAGAGTGCTCAAGGAACTAAAAGAGAAAGGCGAATTGGTACTGATTAACGGTAAGTTCACCTGAATATAATATTTGTCATCGTGAATTTTGTGATGCTGAAGGGAAAAAATGGATGTTAATGTGGTTTGTACGGATGACAATTACTTCTTCAGACTGGGCATATCAAAGGTAATTGAGGAGGCACTGCTATCTGATGCAGAAGTAAAATTTTTATCAGGTTTTGATAGTTATAACCTGCGGCAGGCTGACTTCATCCTGATCAATGTTTCGCAATGGCGTCTTTATATGTGTCAACCCGCTTATCGCGAGCGAAAGCCTGGCAGTATCATATTGGTATTTACCGATGATTTCGGAGAGAAAATTAAAAACCCGTTACCATTTTGTTATCAATCTTTGCTTGAAGTGTCAAAAAGGGATTCGGTACGTTTAATCACTGAGAAAATAACCAAGGCCTGGTTAAACACTCAGGGAAGAGTTATGGGATATCTGCCTTCAGACTGTTTACGGTGCGAATTTGCACGTATCACCGTGGTGCAACTTCAGGTGCTTAGTTTTTTGAAGAAAGGATACAGTGTAATCCAGACAGCAAAAAGGTTAGATTTGTCAGTTAAAACAATCTATGCACATAAATATAATGTGATGAGAAAGTTCGCTCTGAAAGGAGACAAAGAATTTAATGCATTTATCAATGATGTCTCGTTGCTTGAACTTTACAAAGGAGTTATCAATGTAAATGAGATTTAACGTTATCCAGAGGCGTAGGCTCACCCTTCTGCGCTGTTTAAATTTCCCATTTTTTATTTTTTAAGGAGTTGTCAGCTCCTGTTCAACATCGGATATAAGGTGTTTTAAATATAGTGATTAAGCACCTTAAGGAGAGTTATATGGAAAATAATTCACGTTTAACATGCAAAGCATCGAATAGTCCCTTTAAATTTATGCAGGGAGCAATGCTGAGTATGGTTTTATTACTTACAGGCTACCTGTACTGCAATTATGTTGAGGCGGCGCCATCGCAGAACGCTCCTGCGCCATCGTTGTTTAAAGAGGTCAACACTGACAAGGCGCCGGAGCAGATACGCGGCCCGCGTGCGCACATTATTGTCTACCGTATTGATGAAAAAAATCCTGCCTTATCAAAACGCGTTGTTAATGTATTTGTTAATAATCAATACTATACGAGCGTAATGTCAGGTGATAGAGGGACTGAAATTAGTGTGTGTCCTGGCCAGAAAAAACTGGACGTTATGTTCAGCCAGCATGATTTTGTCCAGCCAGCAAAAATTGAAGTACCCACACCAGAGCTGAAATCAGGTGAGCGCTATTACTATCAGTTAGCGGTAAATGATCAGCAGAAAATCACGGCGCGTCTTGTGCCTGCAAAGGAAGCTGAATCTGTTTTAACCAGTCTCAAAGCACAATCACGTACGTTATCGCGTGTAGTAAATGAACGTTCTTGTTCTGAAGCGGGCGAGTCAAAACTATTGAATCACCCGGTGGCTTCTTCACTATTAAATTCTGACAGTAGTCATGCTCAGAGCAATGCTATGAAGATAGCTGATAAAAGCAGTAACGCTCAGGGCGCTGCATACTCACTGCATTGATGCAATCTGGCACCATATTATTTATTAATCAGTTCTGATAATGCCTTTCACTGACTCGAGAATCAAGAGTTGTGCTGGAAGCAATGTCAGGATTGCAGATTATCTCGTCATAAAATCACGGTTATTCGAAGTATATGAATATAGAGATTAAGGGTTTGTGAAAGCCTTATTTCTATTGAATTTAATCAATCCTCGTTAATTAAGAAGGTTGTTATGTTGAAAGTGAACTTGCGTGGTGTGAAGGGTATTATCTCTTCATACACTGTTGATACAAAATCTGAAAATCCTACAACGATCAAAGTTCCGCATCAGGGTGCATTAAATATAGAACTGATCGATAGCGCTACAGGACATGCTCCGCAAATGGTTGTAACCAGGCGCGTTGGCAATAATCTGCAGCTTTTCTTTAGCCAGGATGATTCTCAGCATCCTGATATTGTGCTGGAAGATTATTATGATAATGAAAACGTTCATCTGATTGGGCTGGGCGAAAACGGTCAATTTTATGAATATGTGCCGACTTCCGGCGATGTGGCTGAATACCCGCCAGCTTTAACTGAAGGTCAGAGCGGTGAACAGGTATTAGGTGGTGAAGGATATGCCAGTGCCGATCCGCTGACTGCCAGTGACAACAATTTTGGTTGGTTGCCCTTTATGCTGCTGGGCGGCGCGGCAGGCGGCGTTGCTATTGGTGCGTCCGGGCGTGGTAGCAGTGGCCATGACTCTTCCGCTAAGAGTGTATCGGTGACACTTGATCCTGTTGCGGACAGTGATAATGATGGTCGTCCAGAGTTTTCCGGAACATCGAATAGCCCTGACTCACAGGTTGTCATTCAACTGCCTGATGGCACCCAGATCACGACCCAGACGGACAGTGAAGGTAACTGGTATGTGGAAGCACCGACTTCACAACCAAATGGCACCGTCACTGTTACGGTAACTGATAGTGCGGGCAATAGCGGTAGCCTGACTGAAGAGTTTACTGACACCTCTTCGCCAGAAGCGGCGGTTATAAATAGCAATGATGATGAACAAATCTCAGGTAAAGCAGAACCTGGTTCAACAGTGGTTATTTCCGATGGCAGTACCGGTGAAACCACCACGGTTGTAGTTGATGAAAATGGTGACTGGAGTATCCAGCCTAACCCTGTCAATGAAGGGGATACCGACGTAACTATCGTGGTCGTCGATCCTGCGGGTAATGTCTCTCCGCCGTCCAACGGTTCCCGACCGGACATAACTCCTCCAGATAACATCAACTCCGGCATTGTCAGTGACTCAGTCACCCTGACCGACGACGTCGGTGCGATTACCGGCGAGATTGCCAGCGGCTCGGTCACCGATGACGCGCGGCCGACTCTTTCCGGCGACGCAACCGCCGACATCGATCACGTCAACATCTATGACAACGGCGAGCTCGTCGGCAGCGCAGCGGTGGACGCGGACGGCAAGTGGAGCTGGACGCCGGAGCAGGATATGGCGGACGGCACCTCTCACGACCTGACGGTTGCGGCGGTGGATGCGGCGGGCAACGAAGGCCCGCAGGCAGACGGCGACTGGAGCTTTACCGTTGACACCAGCACGGCGGCTCCGGAAATCACGAACAACACCGAGGACGAGCTGGCCGGTAACGCCGAGCCGGGCGCGGTGATCGTGATCACCGATCCGGTCAGCGACAGCGTGACCAGCACGGTGGCGGACGCGGATGGTCACTGGAGCATCCAGCCGAATCCGGCGGGCGTGGACGCCAAAGACGTCGTGGTGGAAGCCACCGACGAGGCGGGCAACAGCAACAGCGTTGTGATCGACGGCCCCGGCGACAGCACGCCGCCGGATAACCAGACCTCAGGCCTGGTCATCGACAGCATCACCCTGACCGACGACGTCGGTGCGATCACCGGCGAGATTGCCAGCGGCTCGGTCACCGATGACGCGCGGCCGACTCTTTCCGGCGACGCAACCGCCGACATCGATCACGTCAACATCTATGACAACGGCGAGCTCGTCGGCAGCGCAGCGGTGGACGCGGACGGCAAGTGGAGCTGGACGCCGGAGCAGGATATGGCGGACGGCACCTCTCACGACCTGACGGTTGCGGCGGTGGACGCGGCGGGCAATGAGGGCCCGCAGGCAGACGGCGACTGGAGCTTTACCGTTGACACCTCGGTGCCGGATAACCAGACATCGGGTTTGGTGGCGGACAGCATCACACTGACAGATGACGTCGGTCCGGTACAGGGCAAGATTGAAGATGGCTCTGTCACTGACGATGCACGTCCGACCTACTCAGGCACGACTACCGCAGACATCAGTTACGTCAATATCTACGACAGTGGCAAGCTGATCGGCAGCGCAGCGGTGGGCGCGGACGGCAAGTGGAGCTGGACGCCGGACAGCGCAATGAGCAGCGGGGCACACACCCTGACGGTCGCGGCGGTGGACGCGGCGGGCAATGAAGGTCCGCAGGTAAGCGGTACGGCGGATGCGGCGTGGGACTTCAGCGTCCTGACCAGCGCCCCGGCGCAGCCGGCGATTGAAAACGTGGTGGACGACTACAGCCAGGGTGAAGACGCGGACAGCGGCTTCCTGCAGAAGGGCCAGCTCACCAACGACGGCACGCTGACGCTGAACGGCACCGCGGGCGCGGGACTGACGGTCATCGTGTGGGCCACTGATGCGGACGGCAACCGGGTA